>NZ_JBQOJA010000001.1:0-241837 GCF_054971385.1 Marinococcus tarijensis
TCGACTTGCATGTATTAGGCACGCCGCCAGCGTTCGTCCTGAGCCAGGATCAAACTCTCCGTAAAAAGTTTGATGCTTTGGCATCAGTGATGCCCTAAATGTGTTTCTTTTCTTTGGGGCCTGGCTTGTCTTTCCTTTTCAAAGAACGATCTGTCGCTAAACAGCGACTTTTATAATTTATCATTTTTGAATAATGAATGTCAACAACTTTTTAAAGAAGTTTTAATTCGTTATTCTCTTTTCTGTCAGCCGTTTTGGCGACAATTAGTAATATAACATCGGCCCATAAGACCGTCAACCACTTTTGCAAAATAATTTTAAATTAGTTTTTACGAAAATTTTCTGTGTTCAAAAAGCATAAAAAAGCCTTCATCCATTAAAAAGATGAAGGCTTTTAAAACAGCTTACTGTTTGCTCATCTTTGTACATTCCGGGCATGTTCCGTAAATCTCAAGCCGGTGATCTTCAATTTCAAAGCCCGTTACATGTTCAGCTAACGTTTCTACTTCATCCAGGCCTGGATAATGAAAGTCTACAATTTTCCCGCAATCATTACATATTACATGGTAATGATCTGAAGTCACGCAGTCGAACCTGCTTGAGGAGTCCCCGTAGGTTAATTCCTTCACTATACCAGCATCTTTAAAAACCCGAAGATTATTGTAGACTGTGGCTACACTCATGTTCGGAAAACGTTCTTCAAGAGATTTATAGATATCGTCAGCAGTCGGATGGCTCATTGAAGAGTGCAGAAACTCTAAAATAGCATGACGCTGCGGTGTCATCCGAACGTTCGTGCTTTTTAAGACACTTACTGCTTCCTGTAGGCTAGCGCTCGCCATCGTCATGCACCTCTCTTCCTGTAAAACGATTCTTTATTTGTAATTCTTATAATTTATTCTATCGGAATTCCCTGATTCTTGTCAATGAAAGGGGGTCAGCGATTCTCATCTGCTTGGGCTGATTGAAAAAAAGGAAGCATCGATACGTCTAAAAGAAAAGATGTAAACCTGTTTGAATGCTCGGGGCGTTTTCCCCTGTGTTTTTCGTAAGCCAGGCATATATCCTTTAAATCTGTTTTCAGCTTCGGCACTTCTTCTTCATTTACGCCAAACATAAACGTCGTATTTCCTTTTTTCAAAAAACCGCCGCTGCTCGCAATCTCTGTCATACGGTAGCCTTTATCTTTCATTTCCATCTCTACCTGATCAGTATAAAAATTATCGATAATGCAAAGAAGCAGTTTCATCTTTTCACCCGCCTGCTATTTTTTAGAAGATGATAAGAATTCATCAACATACCGGGATACTTCCCCGATATGGTCCTTTACCTTCACTTCATCCCATACTTTCTGCACGACTCCTTCTGTATCAATAAAAAAGGTGGAGCGCACAATTCCAAGGTATTCTTTGCCGAAGTTTTTCTTCCATTTCCAGACTCCATAGGCGTTGGCTGCTTCCTGTTCTTCATCAGACAGAAGCGGGAAGGAAAGTTCATGCTTGGCGGTGAAATTTTCGTGTTTTTTCATTGAATCAGGGCTCACCCCAAGTACCTTAACGTTTTTATCATTCAATTCCGGCAGAGCATCCCTGAAATCGCAGGCTTCAGTTGTACATCCAGGCGTGTTATCCTTCGGGTAAAAATACAAAATCACGTTTTGTCCCTGGTAATCACTTAAACGGATATTTTCTCCAGTGGTGGCGGGAAGCTCAAAATCAGGCGCCTGTTTTCCTTCCAGATCTTTTGGATTTACACTGCTTTCTTCTGTACTCATATCGATCACCTCAACACTTGTTTTCATCTTATGATATCATGGTTTTTGCTTTACTTCTCCATGATACAATAGATAAGAAATAGTTGATAGTAAGGAGAGTTAAGAAAATATGTCCTATGAAAAATCTGCCGAACTCTATAATGAAGCCTGCGACTTGATCGTAGGAGGCGTTAACAGCCCGTCCCGTTCCTTTAAAGGCGTCGGTGGCGGAATCCCTGTTTTTATGAAAGAAGGACGCGGCGCACATTTATTTGATGAGGATAACAACCGCTACATTGATTACCTCGGAGCCTATGGCCCTATTATTACCGGGCACGGCCATCCGCACATCGCTGAAGCTATCAATGATGCTGCCCGTACAGGCACACTGCTCGGAACCCCTACTAAATGGGAAAACGTTTTTGCTAAAAAACTAAAAGACGCAGTCCCTTCTCTTGAGAAGGTCAGGTTTGTCAATTCCGGCACTGAAGCTGTAATGACGACTATCCGGGTAGCCCGGGCCTATACCGGTAAACATAAGATCATCAAATTCGAAGGGTGCTATCACGGCCATTCCGACCTTGTGCTTGTGGCAGCCGGCTCCGGCCCCTCGACGCTGGGGTCCCCGGACTCTGCGGGTGTGACTCCCAATATTGCTGCAGAAGTCATCACTGTGCCATTTAACGACATTGAAAGCTTTCGCGAAGCCATTGACCGCTGGGGGGACGAAACAGCCGCTGTTCTTATCGAGCCTATCGTAGGCAATTTCGGCCTTGTCGAGCCGGAGCCCGGTTATCTTGAAGAGATCAAAAAACTCACACACGAATCGGACTCCCTTCTTATTTTTGATGAAGTCATTACTGCTTTTCGTTTCACCTACGGCGCTGCCCAAAGCATGCTCCAGGTGGAACCGGATATGACTGCTATGGGGAAAATTATCGGAGGCGGTCTGCCGATCGGCGCTTACGGCGGCCGGGTTGATGTCATGGAGCAGGTCGCTCCCCTGGGCCCGGCCTATCAGGCAGGAACAATGTCCGGAAACCCTGCTTCTATGCGCGCCGGCATTGCCTGCCTTGAAGTATTGGAAAAAGAGGAAGTGTACGACACGTTGGACCACCTCGGTGAACGCCTTGAGAAGGGGCTCCTCGAGCAGGCTGCAAAGTACAGCATTCCCGTTACGATCAATCGGTTAAAAGGAATGTTCACCATTTATTTTACTGACGAAGCAGTAAAAGATTATAAAGGGGCCGAGCGTTCGAATTCGGAAAGGTTCAGCATCTTTTTTAAAGAAATGCTCGACCGGGGCGTGCACCTCGCTCCTTCAAAATACGAAGCCTGGTTTCTCACCACTGAACACAGCATAGGTGACATAGAAGAAACGCTGGAGGCTTCGGAACAGGCTTTCGCAGCCTTAAGCAGCTACATTCACTAAGTTCAATACAGAAAGGAATACAATCCGTTATGAAGCTGGGAGCCAGAATTTTCAAGACCGGTCTTGCGATCGTTCTCGCTATATACGCAGCATCCTGGATTGGATTGAATCCTCCTTTTTTCGCAGCTATTGCCGCTACTTTCGCTATTCAGCCGTCCATCTCCCGTACATTCCAGACAATGCTCGACCAGCTTCAGGCTAATATCATCGGGGCTGGCACAGCTATTGTTATGGTACTTGCCTTCGGCCACGATCCGGTAATTATCGGAGTCACGGTGATGATTATTATCGCAGGCATTCTAGGCCTGAAGCTGGATGCCTCCACCATTCCGATTGCTGTTGTGACAGTCATCATTATTATGGGAAGACCTGGAGACGGCAATTTTATTTTGTTCGCCTCGGAGCGGTTTGCTTTAATCATGCTCGGGATTCTCGCGTCTTTTTTAGTCAACATGCTGTTTCTGCCGCCAAAGCATGAAACTAAGCTGTATCAGCAGATCCGGGACGTAACCCAGGATACTATTCAGTGGATACGGCTGCTTGGAAGGCACGAAACTAACCGCCAGACGCTGCGGAAAGACCTTTCCTCTCTTAAAGACCAGACCGTTTCCATCGAAAATCTCTACCTTTTATTTAAAGAAGAACGCGTGTATACAAAAAAAGCCCGGCTCACCCGGGACCGGCGCGTTGTTCTTTTTAAACAGATGATCGCTTCGATGAATAAAATCGTGACCATCCTGCGCACGCTCGATAAATTTGAAAACGACATGCAGCACACGCCTTCAGATATGCAGGAAGCCATACGCAATCAGCTTGATCATCTTATGGATTATCACGACAGAATTCTTCAGCGTTATGTAGGCAAGGTGACCACTCATCTTACGGAGGAGATGGCCGAAGAGGTCGATGAGGGCAGAGCGTCCTTGACAGATCAGCTCATGGAAATGTATGAGCAGCAGAATATCGACCGTTCGGAATGGCTCCACCTTCTTCCTATTGTCGCACATATCGTCGAGTATAATGAGCAGCTTGAACACCTCGACCGGCTTGTCGAAACCTATTTCCGCTATCACAGCAGCGAAGACTTTTTTGCTATTGAAAACTAAAAGGAGGGCTCCCCACAGCGGTTGCCCTCCTTTTTCGTTTATAAATTTTCACTGATTTCCATCAGGTATTCTGCTAAAGCCTCAAGGCCTTTGTCGTAGTTTTCCAGATGAAAATGTTCATTCGGTGCATGGAAGTTTTCGGTTGGAAGACCAAATCCCATCAATGCTACCGGCAAGTTTAACATTTGGGAGAACGTTTCAATGACAGGCACAGATCCTCCCATTCGCGTATATGCTGCTGTTGTGCCGTACGCTGTTTCAAGCGCCCTGCCGGCTGCCTGGATGGCCGGGTGATCAAACGGAGTGACAAATGGCCGGCCTTTATCAAACGGAGTCACGTCCACCTCTACGCCTTCCGGGGTCTTCTGCTGAACATGAGCTTTCAGCTTTTCAACAATCTCATCCGGGTCCTGGTCAGGCACGAGCCGGCACGTAATCTTAGCTGAAGCAGCAGAAGGCAGCACCGTTTTGATGCCTTCCCCCTGAAAGCCTCCATGCATACCGTTAATTTCAAGCGTCGGCCGGGCCCACGTTCTTTCCAGAAATGAAAACCCTTGTTCGCCGAACAGCTCCGGTACGTTCAATTCTTTCCTTGTATTTTCCTCGTCAAATGAAAGCTCCGCATACGCCCGGCGTTCCTGCTCCGTAAGCGAAAGAACCCGGTCGTAAAAGCCATCAACGGTAATACGGCCTCTGTCATCATGCATGGATGCAAGTATGTCGGCCAGTGCATGAAGCGGATTTGCGACTCCGCCTCCGTAAAGACCGGAGTGCAGGTCTCCTTTCGGACCTCTCACATCAATCTGAACACCCGCGAGCCCCCGCAGTCCATAGCACACTGTCGGCCGGCCTTTTTCAAGCATCGGCGTATCGGAAACCAACAGTACATCTCCCTGCAGCAGTTCACGGTGCTTTTGCACAAATTCATCCAGATTGGGACTTCCAACCTCTTCTTCTCCTTCAATGCAGAACTTTACATTCACCGGGAGCTCTCCTTTGGTCTGCATGAAGGCTTCAATCGTTTTAAGATGCATAAACACCTGGCCCTTATCGTCCGTGGCACCGCGGGCATAAATCTTTTCGTCCCGTATCTCCGGCTGAAACGGCGGCGTATCCCACAGCTCAACCGGATCGGCCGGCTGCACGTCATAATGCCCGTAAAAGAGAACCGTAGGCTTTCCCGGGGCGTGCATCCAATCCCCGTACACAACCGGGTGACCGCCTGTCTCCATTACAGCCGTGTTTTCCAGACCGGCTGACTGCATATTTTCTTCCACCCAGGAGGCCGCCGTTTCCATATCCGGTTTATGCTCCGAGTCTGCACTGATGCTTGGTATTGATAAAAATTCTTTCAGCTGCCTTAAGTGGCTGCTTCGATGATGTTTGAAATACTTTTTGACTTCTTCCATGGTTGCCTCCCTGCTTTTCAATTACACATGCTGAACGTCAAACAGCCGCTGGTAAGAGCCTTCTGCCATCATTAACTGCTCGTGGCTGCCTGATTCCACCACCCGGCCGTCCTCGATGACGACAATCCGGTCCGCATGGGTGATCGTTGAAAGCCTGTGCGCTACTATAAAAGTCGTTCTGTCGCGGGCAAGCCGCTCCATCGCTTCCTGGATATAATGCTCACTTTCCAGGTCGAGCGCCGAAGTGGCTTCATCAAATACAAGTATTGATGGGTTTTTCAAAAATACACGGGCAATAGCAATCCGCTGCTTCTGTCCGCCGGAAAGCTTCACGCCCCTTTCTCCGACTGGAGTATCGTAGGCGAGCGGCAGTTCGTTAATAAACACCTCGGCGTTCGCCATACGTGCTGCCTGTATGACTTCCTCATCCGTGGCATCCGGTTTTCCCATCCGGATATTTTCTTTCACTGATTCGCTGAATAAAATGTTGTCCTGCAGCACCATTCCGATATGATCGCGGAGCGTGCGCACTTCGTAGTCCCGAACGTCTTTTCCATCAAGAAGCAGAGCCCCGCCGGTCACATCATAAAACCGCGGAAGGAGACTGACGATCGTACTCTTACCGCCACCGCTCATGCCGACCAGTGCGATGGTTTCCCCCGGCCGCACATGCAGATCGACATCCTTTAATACATCGTTAGTATCCTCTTCATATTTAAACCATACGTGGTCAAACCTGATATCGCCTTTGACGTGCTTCACCGGTACGGCTGTTTCTTTGTCAGTAATATCGTATTTTTCATCAATAAATTCAAATACCCGGTCCATGGAAGCGATCGACTGCACGAGGGTCGTGGATGAATTCACCAGACGACGCAGCGGGCTGTATAGTCTCTCCATGTAGGAGGTGAACGCCACCATTTCCCCGACGGACAAATTCCCGTACAAAACAGCCATGCCGGCTGCCAGGATAACTACCAGCGGCGCTACGTCTGTCACAGTATTAACAGCGGCAAATGTTTTAGCATTCCAGCGCGTGTGATCGACCGCCCGGTCCAGGAACTGCCGGTTTCTCGAATCAAACTGTCCCTGCTCATGATTTTCGAGAGCAAAGCTCCGGATCACGCTCATCCCCTGCACCCGCTCATGCAGGTGCCCCTGCACGTTTGCAAGCGCCTGTGACCTTGCTTTTGTTAAATCCCGAAGCCTTGAATAAAAATATTTGATAAAAAAGGCGTAAATAGGTAAAAACAACATTGCCACCAGCGTTAATTCCACATCCATCGTGAACATAATAATAAGTGCAATAACAATAGTGGCAAGATCAAGCCATATATTCATCAGGCCGGTAATGACAAAGTCTTTGGTCAGCTCGACATCATTGATTACCCTCGAAATGATTTCACCGGCTTTGCGGTTGGAATAAAAACGAAGGCTCAATTTCTGAATATGGCTGAACAATTGATCACGGATATCATATAGAATCTTATTACCAGTCCACTGGGCAAAGTACTGCCGGTAGTATTCAATCGGCGGACGAACGATAATAAAAAGCACAACCGCTCCGCCTGCCAGCCAGGCGAGCACTCGTGCTTTTTCAGCTGTTGCCATGCCGTCGGCCAACAGCACGTGGTCTATAATATAAGCAAGAATGAGCGGCGTTAAAAGCGGCAGGCCAAATTTAAAAATACCAATAATCACTGTCACCGCAATTATTTTATTGTACGGCCGCACAAACTGCATGTAGCGTTTAATACTGCCCATCTTTTTCACCTCTTATCGAAAAAACAAAAAACGCTCATACCACTGTTCGATAAAATGAGAGTTAAATGGGCCTTTTCTCTGGCAGATCCAATTCTGCAGTTCCCGAATACTCGTGTCCATCTTTTCATCTATCTGCGCAGGGTAATTCATTTCCTTTTTATGCTGGGCATACTCGTCCTCGTCCAGTAAATTGTAGGTCATGTCCGGAAAAACTTTAATATCCAGATCATAATCGATATATTTAAGAGCTTCACTGTCGTAGACAAACGGCGTGCCAAGGTTACAATAATAATGCACTCCGTCAGACCGGATCATCCCGATAACGTTGAACCATTTTTCGGCATGAAAATAACAAATAGCAGGCTCCCTCGTTCTCCAGACTCTCCCGTCCGATTCGTGAACCAGAATACGATCGTTCCCGCCAATAACTTCTCTGCTTGTGCCTTTCAGTATTAATGTCTCTTCCCATACACGGTGGAGCGATCCGTTATGCTTATAACTCTGCACCTGGATAGGCTTACCTGTTTCCGGGAAGCTTGCGGCGATTTCGTTACGCTCGGCCAATGTGTCCCGCCTCCCTTCTTCTGCAATTTTTGCTGCCTTCTTTTTTCTATCACCTTTCATTATACATTTCTTCTGTCGATCTGAAAAACTGTTAGGATAAAAGGGCAGGCAAAAACTATTATGCGTAAAACGAAAGGAGACGATTTTTTTGAAAGCAGTCGTTTATAATGAACAGGGGACACCGGATGTACTCACCATGGAAGAAGTGGATAAACCCGGTATTCAGCCGGATGAAGTTCTCATACAGGTAAAGGCGATAGGCCTCAATCCCGTTGATACGTATTTTCGTTCCGGCAAACGTCCCGTGTCCTCCTTCCCGGCTATTCCACATTTCGATGCTGCCGGAATAGTTGAAGAAGTTGGCAGCAGCGCGGGAAGCTTTCAGCCGGGAGACAGGGTATGGGGCACAAACATTCCAAACGCCGCCGCAGAGTGGGCAGCCGCCCCGGCTTCAAACACTTTTCCCCTTCCGGAGGCCATGAGCTTTACCGAGGGAGCTTCTCTTGGAATTCCCGCCCTTACTGCTCATATGGCTTTATTTTTTCGGGCGGCGCTTCAGCCTGAAGAGACCGTTCTTATTTACGGCGGGGCCGGCGCGGTCGGTCATGCCGCTATTCAGCTGGCCAAGCACCGTAATGCCTTTGTCATCACTACAGCAAGCAGCGCTGAAAAGCACGAAGCCGCAAGCCGCGCCGGTGCCGATGTTGTTTTGAATCTAAATGATGAAAGCTGGAAGGAGGATTTTGCTTCATCTACGGGACAGACGGGCGCTGATGTTGTTCTTGATATGTCTTTCAGCGAAAACGCCGATACAGATCTGCAGATTCTCTCTCCCGGGGGACGAATCGTTGCGGTCGGCTCCCCGGTGAACAGTATGCCGTCTTTTCCATGGCAGCTTTTAAACAAAAAATATGCTTCCATCCTCGGCATTCTGCTTTTCACAGCTCCTGTTCCGGCGCTGCAGGAAGCAGCTTCCGGAGTACAGCAGGCTTATGAAAAAGGAGCCTTCTCCCCGCACGTAGCCCGTGCCTATCCTATGGATGAAGCTGCCCAGGCTCACAAAGATTTGGAAAACAAGCGTTACTCCGGCAACCTCGTGCTTACTGTTTCTGAATAAATATAATAAAACCGGAGGCCGCGGTCTCCGGTTTTATATATTCATCCGGGACTGGCCGCCGTCAGCAGTAAGCGTTGTGCCAACAAGCCACCGTGCCTCCTTCGAAGCGAGAAACAACGCTGCGTCTGCCACTTCCTCCACATTACCGAATCTGCCGGCGGGGATATTTTGTTCCACAAACTGCTCCATCGCTTCCGGATTTTCCTCTATCCGCTTCTGCCAATTACCGGTAGGGTGCAGAATGGACCCCGGAGCAATTGAATTGACCCGCACCCCGTCCTTTATCCACTCATTACCTGCTGCTTTTGTGAAGCTGATCAGCGCCGCTTTGGCGTTGTTATACGTAGCTTTTCCACCAGCTTCCTTTCCAAAGATCGAGGTGATATTAATAACCGCTCCGCCGCGCTCCTTCATCTGCTCATACGCCATTTTACTAAAGTGTACAGCCTGGAAGTAATTTGTTTCCATCGCCTGCGTAAATTCTTCCATAGAAGTATCCGCAATTTTCCCACCGCTGCTTCCGCCAGCATTGTTTACCAGTACGTCAATACCGCCAAACGTTTCGATAAACCGTTGAAAGGTACTTTGCCTCTCCTTATCTACAGTGACATCGCAGACGTAGGTCTCAACGTCCCCGATCTCTTCCCTGGCGGCTTTTAGCCCTTCTTCGGAACGTGCTAAAATACCAACGTCGGCTCCCTGGCTGTAAAATGCCTGGGCAATGCCTTTTCCTATTCCTTTGGAACCGCCTGTAATCAATACTTTCTTTCCCTCAAAAGCTTTGCTCAATTTAATTCCATCCTTTCAATCAGTGTTTTATAGATTTTTTGGTGGGCCACAGGTAACGCGTAGTTCGCTACGTCCTTAAGCGAAACCCATTTCCAATCCTCCGGCAGAGCGCTTTTTTCCGCCTGCCCCTCATATACGTGCACATTCCAGATCAAATGTGAAAATGTTTGTTCCACACGCTGAACAGGACGATTAATTTCGGGGGTTATAAATGCATCTTCCTCAAGGTAAGCACCTATTTCCCCGGCGCGCTCCGATTCATTTTCCACTGCTGTGTTGGGAAATTCCCACAGCCTGGCCAGAAGACCTTTATCCGGACGCTGATGGATTAATAATTCCCCTTCATCGTTCCAAATAATCGCTGCTGCCATTTCCTGCTTTCTCGGCGCCTTTTTCTTTTCTTTTACCGGCAGCTCTTCCTGCACCCCTGCTGCTCTTGCTTTACAGTGCTCCTGCACCGGGCACAGCAGACAGCCCGGTGAGGTTGGCGTACAGATAAGAGCACCCAGCTCCATCACTGCCTGATTAAAGTCTGATGGTGAGGTAAGCGGCAGAATTTCGCCAAGCACTGCTTCGAATGTACTTTTTGTGGACTGTTTGCCAATGTCTTCATACAAACACAGCAGCCTCGAAAACACGCGCATTACGTTCCCATCCACGGCCGGCTCCGGTTTATCAAAAGCAATACTGAGTACCGCTCCCGCCGTATAGGGACCGACTCCCTTTAACGACCGAAACTCTTTTTTTCCGCTCGGGACTTCTCCTCCGTATTCTTCAGCTACTTCTTTGACCGCCTGGTGCAGGTTTCTCGCCCGTGAATAATAACCGAGACCTTCCCACTTCTTCATCACCTGGTCTTCTTCAGCTTCTGCCAGGGCTTCAATAGTGGGAAAAGCTTCCAAAAACCGGTAATAATAAGGAATCACTGTATCGACTTTTGTCTGTTGAAGCATAATTTCTGAAATCCATATGTGATAAGGGTCTGCGCTTCTTCGCCAGGGCAGGTCTCTTTTTTGGTGCCGGTACCAGTCGACTAGGTCCTGTTGAAACTGTTCCGGCGAAAAATTCTCCAGTAGTGGATGCATAGCAATTCACTCTTTCTCTTTATGTTGGTCACCGTCAGGTCCTTTTTTCTCAAAGCACCAGCAGTGCACTTTTTTTATTCCCCCGGGGACAAATTCTTCAAGTTGGCCGAATGCTCCGTCCCCTGGTTCTGTTCGTTTAGCTTTAAGGATGTTGTATTGCTCAAGCGTATTAACTGCAAACATTTCCACAAACAACGCTCCCTGATCCACAGATTCAAACCACTCGTAATCGTTCACCTGCTCATTGAGCATAGCAGAAGAAATTTCTTCCATGGCGGTTAAAAATTCAGTTCTTTTCTCTTCTGAAATCCGGTATTCCATAAAAACGACGTATTTCTGCGGATTCATACAATTCTCCTTTTTGAAATAAACTGTTTAGGGTATTATGGAACTACGCTGGTACGGTCTGTGCTTGTTTAATGCCACAGGCTTTTTTTGTTTCAGCATGCCATAAATTAAAGGTGGTGCCAATGGATACAGCAACTCACACTGTAATGGGGATAGGTCTCGGCGGTCTTGCCACCATTGATCCTGCTATTTCAACCGAAGGCGGAGCAATGGGCACAATTCTGGTCGCGACAATTATAGGCTCGCAGGCCCCCGATTTTGATACCGTATTAAAGCTGAAAAATAACGCCGTCTATATCCGCTACCACCGCGGACCGACACACTCTATTCCCGCCGTTCTAATCTGGCCGGTGCTGCTGGCAGTTCTTATATATATGTTTTCTCCGGACGTTGCTTTTTCGCATTTATTGCTCTGGACCTTTATTGCTGTCGCTCTTCACGTCTTTGTGGATATTTTTAATGCCTACGGCACCCAGGCGCTGTCTCCGTTCACGAGGCGGTGGATAGCGCTCGGCGTAATTAATATTTTTGATTCAGTAATCTTTTTTTCCCACCTGTTTGTATTTATCCTGTGGTGGTTTGATGTACCGAGAGCACCCTCTATGATTGTTTTATACATCTTTTTGCTTGTTTATTATTTATGGCGGTTCCAGGCCCGAAACATTGTTTTGCAAAGAGCCCGCCGCCTGCACCCGGATGCCACGCACCTGTTTATTTCACCGACATACAACTGGTATCGGTGGCACCTGGTTATTCGTACGCCGCACAAGCTATTCGTCACCAATTACCGGAACGGACGGCTTCGCTACTTTGAAACGTACCCGTTTGAGCCAATTCCTGACGATCCGGTTATCAATGCGGCCAGAGATGACCGGAACCTTGCTTCCTTTCTATCCTTCTCCCCTACGTACCGCTGGATTGTCCGCAGCACAGACGAGGGATACGAAGTAAAATTCATCGACCTGCGTTACCGCAGTAAAGGATACTATCCGTTTGTAGCGGTCGTTCAGCTGAACGAGGAGCTTGAGATTATGACTTCCTACACCGGCTGGATTTTCAGTGATGATACTCTTCACAAAAAACTGGACAAAGGCCGGGCCTTTTCCTACTATACTCAATAATAAAGAGTACGGAGCCGCCCTCCGTACTCTTTACTTACGCTAGTTAATGCCGAAAAACTTTTCATTTGTTGCCTCGTAGCGGTGCAGGTGCGGACCGTACTGCCGGACCCATTTTTCCACGATTTGCCCGGTTACTTCTTCCCCCTTGTACGAACGGCCTGCTCTAGCCTGAGTGGATTCAAAATCCTCCCATAAGAAATCCACCCATTCCCGGGCTTTTTCGTCAGTTAACTGACTATTAACTGAAAGGAGAGTTTCCAATAAATAATTTTTCTGGTTTTCCATTCCTCTCGTGCCTCCATTCTTTATTTTTCGACCAGCAGGGAAAATGGCAGTGCTTCGATCTGGCTTGAATTGTTTCGGTAGCCCCAGGCGAACACGCCGTTAATAAATTCTACTTCAAAGGTGGACCCTTCCTGGGCGATCCGGTACGTTTTCCCCGGCTGATAATCCGCTGGATCAAGCATATACGTTTTCGCCATTGCAATCTTACGCTCATAAACCGCAAACTCATTTCCTCTTCCCATCTGCTCTGCTTTCTTAGACTTTTCGTTTAAGCTTGCGATTTCCTGTTCAAGCTCATACCTGCTCATCTGACTGTATCTTTTTTCCATTCCCATGCTCGGACTCCTCTCTCTTTTCATCTAAAAACCGCTGGATATGCTCCATCGGAAATTGCTTCCGATACAGGTATTCTTTGATTTTCTGTTCAAGCTGACGGCCTTCAAGTCTGCCTTCCCATTTCCGGCAGGCTTTTTCTCCCTGTTCCAGAACCGAGTTCCACTCATCCTCCTCAGAAGGAGCGAAGTCTGCCTCTTTCACAGCGGCTGAAGCTGTTTCATGATCATATCCTTTCCGGAGCAGCATTTGCAACAAACGCTGTTTCACCGCACCGCCTGATTCGCCTTTTTTCTGACGTCCTTTTTTCTCGGCTGCTCTCACAGCCCGGTCGAGAGCCAGTTCATCAGTCAGCGTCTTCATCGCCTCGGAAACGTAAATCTCCGCCACGCCTTTTTTTTCCAGGTCCATCCTAATGACCTTCGGCCCTTTATCGGTCGTGTTAATTTTTGTGCGCACGAATGCTTTCGCAAATTCCCGGTCGTTTAAGAATTTATATTCCTTCGCTTTTTCGACCGCCTTCGACGCAGAAGCCTCTGTAAACTCTTTTTCTATTAGATGGTCATATACTTCTTTTTCTGTCCGCATCACACTCGATAAGTAATGCAGCGCCCGGTTCCATGCCTTGCGTTCATGATCGTCCTCAATCAGAAGCTCAAGCTCTTTTTCCGTCAGTTCCTTCCCCTTTTTAAGGTCCCACTGCACCAAAACGGCTTCATCCACACCGGTCGTGAATGTTTCCCGGCCTGTCTGATCGGTGAAAATGCTGTATCGCTCGGGGTTATTTTTCTGCACTTCAATTTTTGTGATTTTCACAAAGGCCCTCTCCTTTTACATAGCGGAAAATGATTATGACAACCTGCTTTTGGGTAAAGTTGAATAGCTTCAAAAGTGACGTTTTTACATCACCTTAAGTAGTGAAAGGAGAAATACACATTGAATATTGCTATTGCAGGAGGAAGCGGATATGTAGGCTCCGCCCTCACCGGCTACCTCGAGCAGATGGGCCACCACATTTATATTTTAACAAGAAACAGTAAAAATAAAAAAAATAGTGAAAATATCACCTTTATTGAATGGATGAATCCCGGCAGTAAACCCGAATATGAATTGCCGCCGCTGGATGCTTTCATAAATCTCGCAGGATCATCGATTGCACAACGCTGGACAGAACAAAACAAAGAAGATATTTTAAACAGCCGTATCGATTCCACCAGAGAAATCATTCGTATTTTCAAAGCAAGCAGCCATAAACCAGAAGTGCTCGTCAGTGCTTCAGCCGTGGCTTATTACGGAATTTCCGACGAAGAGGAATTTACTGAGGAATCCCCTAAAGGAGAAACAAACTTTTTACAGGACGTTTCCGTACGCTGGGAAAATGAAGCTGAAAAAGCGGAAGTACTCGGAATCCGGGTAGTAAAAGCACGGATGGGTCTCGTTTTGCAGGCATTCATTCCGCCACTCGTTTCCGTATATAAAATGTTTGGCGGTGGCACTATCGGAAGCGGAAAACAGTGGTTTTCCTGGATTCATTTAAGAGACGCTGTCGAAATGCTTCTTTTTGCAGCTACAAATAAAGAAATTAAAGGTGCATTGAATATTACTGCGCCGCAGCCTGCGCAGATGGAAACACTGGGACGCGAGATAGCTAAAGTGACCGGACGTCCGCACTGGCTCTCTGTACCATCATTTGTTATCGAAAAGATGCTCGGCGAAATGAGTGTAATGATCCTTGGAGGCCAGAAGGTCATACCCCAAAAATCCATGGATCATGGCTTCCACTTTCATTTTCCAAGCCTCCAGCCTGCGCTGATCAATATTTTAAAAGAGTAATCTTCAGCCGTCTGGGCCTTCCAGACGGCTTTTCTTAATCAAAGGCGGAGCAATTGTCCATCTGCGCAAGTATTACTTATCGTTTCCGCTGTTCAGATTACATAACACTCTATAAGTAGTAATAATACTCATAAATGCCTGATAGGCAAGTTTGAAAATTTTCATAATTAGCGTTAAGATTTGATTTATGAGTATGGTAGATCTTATTACATTTTAAAACAAAGCAATATTACGTTTGTTTTTTTTATAAAGAGGTATAGTACAGGTAGCCCTCTATTACTTTTAAAAGGTGGTAAGAAAATGGAAACGAAAATGACTGGAACGAACGGTTCCGTCGATTCAATCGTTTTTGACAAACCAACCGTGGAAGACGGGGCAGACATGTGGGAACTTGTCAAAAACTCCACATTGGATTTAAATTCCTCGTATAAATATATTATGATGTGTGAATTTTTTGCCGAAACATGTGTTGTCGCTAAAGAAAACGATGAATTAGTGGGCTTCGTAACGGCCTTTATTCCACCTGAAAAACAGGATACCGTGTTTGTCTGGCAGGTGGGCGTGGACACTTCCCAACGGGGAAAAGGCCTTGCTTCCCGTTTGCTGGATGCTCTTCTGGAACGGGATGTATGTGAAGAAGTGCTGTATTTAGAAGCTACCATCACTCCTTCCAATGAAGCTTCGCAGGCGTTGTTTAAAAAGCTCGCCAAGAAACGGGAGACTGAAGTGACAGTTTCTGAATGCTTTACGGAAGACCTTTTTCCGGATGATGAACATGAAGAAGAGTTGACATTTCGAGTAGGACCCTTTACAAAATAAGTAGTGCATATGACATGCAAAGAGCATGTCATGTATTATGTAAAAACTGAATTTTTCGATAACATCCCCAAGGAGGATACTTACATTTATGATGAAAAATGACCTTAGCGTTTTTAACGAATACGAATCGGAAGTACGCAGCTATGTCAGAGGCTTTCCTACGGTGTTCCACCAGGCAAAAGGGTACAAGCTCTGGGATTTGGACGGAAAAGAATACGTTGACTTCTTTTCCGGTGCAGGAGCACTGAACTATGGACACAATGATGACAACATGAAAGAAAAACTGCTCGCCTACATTCAGGAGGACGGGGTTACCCACTCTCTTGATATGGCAACTAAAGCAAAGGGTGAATTTATCGATGCGTTCCAAAATATTATTCTGAAGCCGCGTAACATGGATTATAAAATCATGTTCCCCGGGCCGACTGGCGCAAACAGTGTGGAAAGCGCTCTGAAGCTTGCACGTAAAGTAACCGGCCGCACAAATGTAGTCAGCTTTACTAACGGCTTTCACGGTATGACTATCGGCGCTTTGAGCGTTACAGGCAACAAATTCAAGCGTAATGGAGCCGGCATGCCTTTATCAAATACCTCGATCCTTCCGTACGACAAGTTCTTAAAGGAAAGCGATAATTCCGTTGAATATATCGAAAACTTCCTTGATAACGGAGGCAGCGGCCTTGATAAGCCCGCAGCGTTTATCGTAGAGACAGTTCAGGGTGAAGGCGGCTTAAATGCTGCAAGCAGCGAATGGCTTCGATCGATTGAAAAAATCTGCCGGGAGCGCGACATCAAGCTCATTCTTGACGATGTTCAGGCAGGCGTCGGACGTACCGGTACCTTCTTCAGCTTTGAACCAGCCGGTATTAAGCCTGACTTTATATGCCTCTCCAAGTCCATTGGCGGAAACGGCTCACCGCTTGCCATCACTTTAGTGGCGCCGGAGTATGACAAATTCGCTCCCGGCGAGCACAACGGTACCTTCCGCGGAAACAACTTTGCTTTTGTAACAGGTACTGAAGCGCTGAATTACTGGAAGGATGACCGTTTGGAAAAGAACGTGCAGGAAAAATCCGAGCGTATTGCTTCGTTTCTGGATGACATGATCAAAAAGCATCCTGAAATGAAGGGTGTGCGTAAAGGACGCGGCTTTATGCAGGGAATTATGAGTCCTATCGAAGATCTGTGCGACAATATCGCCGGCAGATGCTTTGAACACGGTCTGATTATGGAAACAGCCGGCGCGGACGATGAAGTATTTAAACTGTTCCCGCCAATTACCATTGACGACGAAGGACTTGAACGCGGACTGGCAATTCTTCAGAAGGCGATTGAAGAAGTTACCTCTGAAAGTAACCTCGTTGCCAACTAATTTAACCGATTGACTATTTGGATAAAAAGAAGCCGATCGATCGGCACCCCGACGATCGGCCTTTTTATGATATAAATCCTTAACTGACAAGATGGAGGAATAGACAATGAAAGTAATTAAGCTCGAAGATTTGCTCGGTACTGAACGTGAAGTGGATGACGGTAACTGGGTCAGCCGCCGTTTCATTATGAAAGATGATAATATGGGCTACTCGGTAAATGATACAATTATCCGCGCCGGTACTGAAACTCACATCTGGTACCAAAACCATCTCGAAACCGTCTATTGCATTGAAGGAGATGGAGAAATTGAAACATTAAGCGACAATAAAGTGTATCAGCTCGAGCCTGGCGTATTGTATGCGCTCGATAAAAACGACGAGCACATGCTCCGTGGAGGCAGCAAGGATATGCGCATGGTTTGTGTATTCAACCCACCCCTTAGCGGCCGTGAAGTTCATGATGAAAACGGCGTATATCCGGCAGATATTGACTAATATCAAAAATCCCCTGATGCTTTTGGCATCAGGGGATTTGCTTATTAATGCAGAAGATAATGACGAAACGTAAGCGTCTGGGCGTCAACACCCAGTTTTTCAATGAAAAGCTTCACATCGTGCAGCGAATCTGCAGGATATTGGAACTTACATATCTCCGGGGATTGTTCTTCAATATCTTTTGTCGCAAAACAAAAGGTTGATTGATCTTTATCATAATAAACGATCAAATCTTCTTCGTGCATTGGATGCTTAAACTGTGCTTTATATAACCGGTAGGACAATCCGAACGCCCCCTTTCTACTCTTCTATCTAAAAATCTTAAACCATCCATTTCGTTTAAACAAGCCCAGTAGCACTACTGCTATTAAGAGCATAACCCCAAGCGCTATGAAATATCCGTATCTATATTCAAGCTCCGGCATATACACGAAGTTCATACCATAAAGCCCGGCAATAAATGTCAGCGGAATAAAGATGGTTGATACAATCGTGAGCGTCATCATAATCGCATTCATTCTGTTTGATGCCATCGTCTGAAAGTTGTCTCTCATGTCTGAGGTCATAGCCCGGTTGGATTCGATCATTTCAGTGACCTTTAGAAGATGGTCATAAATATCCCGGTAATATTCCCGCTGCTGGGTAATCAGATGCAGACGCTCCACAAATAAAACCCGGTACACGAGGTCTCTCATAGGAACGATGGTCCGGCGGAGTCTCAGCAGGTCAGACCGTAAATCAAATACTTCTTCTATCAGCTTACCATAGGTCAGCTCCGCGTTGCTTTCCTCGATCTCATTCAGGCGGTCCTCGATTTGATCCAGAACCGGAAAGTATTCATCCGTCATTTTATCAATAATGTGATAGCTGATATCATCCGGATTCAGCGCGGCTCCTTCAGCCTGCAGCTTTTTCCAGGAATGATTAACCGCCGAAGACGGAGCTTCATGATATGTAACGACAAAATTGGGTCCAAGAAACATACAGATCTCCTCAGCCCCAAGCGTTTCCTTATCAAGTGCATGAAGGACGAAAAAGCTGTATCCATCATAGGAATCATGCTTTGGACGCTGACGCTCCGTGTAGCAGTCCTCAATGGCCAGTGGATGAAAATGAAACACCGAGTCCAGCGTGTTTGTTTCTTCAGTGGTGGGAGAGGAATAATCAATCCAGTACCATTTCCATTCGTATTTTTTAAATTCATCCAATGTAATATTGTTAATTGTGTTTCCTTCTGCATCAATACCGGCACAGGAAATCATTGCAGCCCCTCCCTTCCTTTGAACAGCAGTTGTCCGCTGTAGTTATTTCCCCACAAGAAAACGGGGCACCCGCTCCGGCACCCCGTTCCACATTTTACAACATCGGAAGTATTTCGTCTAATGATGCGTAAGGATAATTTAAATCCTCTGCCACTGCCTGATACGTTACTTTTCCCTGCGCTGTATTCAATCCTTTGCCAAGCGTCGGATTGTTGGTAAGAGCTTTTGCCAAGCCCTGATTTGCAATCTGAAGCGCATAGGGGATCGTTACGTTAGTTAAAGCAATTGTAGACGTTCTCGGAACCGCCCCCGGCATATTTGCCACAGCGTAGTGCACAACACCGTGTTTTTCATATGTCGGCTGGTCGTGCGTTGTTACCTGATCAGCAGTTTCAATAATGCCTCCCTGATCGATCGCCACATCGATCAGCACAGAGCCCCGGTCCATGCTTTTCACCATTTCTTCTGTCACAAGCTTAGGTGCTTTAGCTCCGGGAATCAGGACGGCCCCGATCACCAGATCCGACCGTTTTACTTCCTCCGCCAGGTTCAGGGGATTACTGCTCAGCGTCTGAATCTGGCCGCCAAAGTCTTCATCAATCTGACGGAGTCTCGCCGGGTTTAAATCGATAATTGTTACGTTGGCTCCGAGGCCGTGGGCGATGCGTGCAGCGTTCGTACCGACAACCCCTCCGCCGATTACCGTTACATTGGCCTTTTTCACTCCGGGGACTCCCGAAAGCAGGACGCCCTTGCCCCCGTGCACGCTTTCGAGAAACTGAGCTCCAACCTGGGCTGCCATCCTTCCTGCTACTTCACTCATTGGCGTTAAGAGCGGCAGCGTATGGTTTTCCTCGACTGTCTCATAAGCTACTGCAGTAACTCCGCTTTCGGTTAATGCTTTCACTAACTCAGGCTCCGCAGCAAGATGCAGATAGGTAAATAAAATCAGGTTTTCCCGGAAAAACTGATATTCCGAAGCCAGAGGTTCTTTGACTTTCAGTATCATCTCTGCCTGCTTCCATACGTCTGCAGCCTCCGGAATAATTTTTGCCCCAGCTGATTCATATTCTTCATTCGAAAATCCGCTGCCTTCTCCGGCATGGTTTTCAACATATATGTGATGGCCAGCTTGTATTAAATGCACAACCCCCGCCGGCGTAATCGCTACTCGATTTTCATTGTTTTTAATCTCTTTGGGAATCCCTATAATCAAGATGCATCGCCTCCTCTAATACCTTTTCTATTAGTATAGCGTGTTTCCGGATTGTAAGCATTGGCAGATTAAAATAATATTCCCATTATTCATTTGTGATTTTTCACAATAGGTTTGTGTGTTTTTCTTTCAACAATTCCAATTCCAGCAGCAGCGTCCATTTTTCATGGGCGCTGGAAAGACTCACCCCTGCAATTGCCTGCATCCTTTTTAAACGGTAGGTCAGCGTATTGGGATGCACATGAAGTATCCTAGCGGCCGCGTTAACGTTGCAGTCTTCGCTCAGATAGATGTAAAGCGTGCTCAAAAGCTCCGTTTCATTTTCTGCATCATAATCGGACAAGCTTTTCAGGGAAGGGTGTGTAAATGTTTCTTCCTCCCACCTCTGTAAAAGAACTGAGAAAAAGCGGTAATAGCCTGCTTCATGCAGAAAGTAATAATGGGAGGGAAGCTGGCGAACCTGTTTTTTTAAATCAAGCATAGTCAGTGCCTGTCTGTAGCCGCCCGCCACCTCCATATACTGATGACAGATTTCAGACGCAGCAATAGCCGTTAAAGTATCATCGTACCGTTTGTGCCATAGCTCATGCATCTGACGTAAAAATGCTGAGATTGTTGCTTCTATATTTCTGCTTTCAAGTCCATACAGCATGAGAATAGCCCGGTGCTGATCATATGTTTTAAGCATCACCTTCACCCGCTGCGAAATCGTCAGCAGATAAGTGAGCCGCTCCCAGGCATTTTGTTCAAGCTGTTCTGAAAACTCCATGATTACAATGGAATACTGCTGTGGCCGCCCCGGAAAAAAACGAAGCATCTGACGCTCCACTGCCTGCTCGTCCGTCTCATCCCCGGTCAACAGACGCCAAAAATATTCCTGATGGTCCTGTTGGGCCGGGTTTCTTGGGTGAAACTGCCGCCGGAAACGTTCACCACACACAACAGCTGCCGAGTGAAGATCCTGCCTTGCCTCTTCTGAAAGAGGCGTTTCACCCTCCACCACCCAGATATAGCCTATTACCGTCTGCTTTTCCTTAACGGCTACGGCCATCCTGGTTCCGAGTCCTATTTCATCAATAGCGGAAATGGAGACCGGCGCGCTCCGCTGATGAAGGCTCGGTATCACCCCTTCATTCCATAAATGGTGAATCACCTCTTCGGGCACGCGCCTCCCCATGATAGTCGCCGTACGTGCTCCGTCAGTGACCTGGGGGTGGCCGCTGTAGGCGAGAAGACGGTGCGTCGAATCCTCAATGATGACCGGGCCTCCGAGTGCTTCACTGATAAAGTCGGCAAACTCATTTAATGAATCGGCAGTATGCTGCCAAAGCTGCTTTTCAAACATATATATGTGCTCTCCTTTCCAGGTTTATAAAAAAAGGTAGAGCAGCAGATTAGCCAGGATGGTAAGAATAATGGAGACAATCAGGCTGATACCGAGCCAGTACAAACACATTGCAGTTCACCACGCATATTTATTTTTTCCCTTTTTTCTCCGGTTTATACACAAAAGGAACTACGGCTTCCACCTGGGATGTCTGCGGGAACATGTCCACCGGCTGGGCGTATTCTGGATGATACCCTGCTTTTTTCAGGTACGCGGCATCCTTGGCCAGGGTGGATGGATTACAGGATACGTATACAAAGCGTTTAGGCTTTACTTTTCCAATCGTGTTCAGCAGTGCCTCCCCGCAGCCTGTGCGCGGCGGATCCGCCACTACTACATCCGGGCTCCAGTTTTCCCGCTGCCACTGAAGCATCATTTCTTCGGCTTTGCCGTGGTAGAACCTGGCGTGGGAAGCTCCTGCCTGTTTAGCATTTTTGTTAGCGTCCTGAATACTTGCTTTAATCATATCCATGCCGCGTACTTCCTTAGCATCCGAGGACATCCAGAGGCCAATTGTGCCGCTGCCGCAGTAAGCATCGACCACTTTTTCCCGGCCGGTGAGCTTCGCCGCCTGCTTCGCTTCGTCATAAAGCGTGGAGGCCTGCTCCGAGTTCAGCTGGAAAAATGCCTCCGGGGATAAATGAAATGAAAAGTCCTGCATGTTGTACTTAATTGTATCTTTACCCCACAGCCGTTTGGTCGTACCGCCAAAAACAGTCGGGCTGCTTTCATTCTGCACATGATGATGGATGGATTTTATTTCTGCAAAAGAAGAACGCAGGAAATCCACCAGTTCTTCCTGCTCCGGCAGATCCACCGAAGACGTCACAAGCGTTACCTGAACCTCGCTTTTTTGTTCATTTGCCCGCACGACAATGGTTTTAACCCCTTTTTGTTTACTCGTGTGTACCGGCACCTCTTCATCCTTCATAAATACGGTAATTGCTTTTGTAATTTTATTTAGGATCGACTTTTCCACCATACAGCCGACATTGGTGAGGTCCACCAGCTGATTGGAATCACTTGAATACAGACCGGCTTCCACTCGCCCTTTTTTTCCCTCTCCTGTCTGCCACTGGCTTTTATTTCTATAACGCCATGGATTTTCCATACCGATCGTTTCACGAATTTCCGGAACGACGGGAGCGTAGCGTTCAAATGACTGCAGCACCAGGTCCTGCTTCATCCACAGCTGTTCGTCGTATTCGGCGTGCTGCAGCTGGCATCCCCCGCAGATTTTATATACCGGACAGGGAGCTTTCTGCCGGCTCGGCGAAGCTTCGCGGATATACTTAATGCTTGCGATCGCACGGTTTCTTTTTACTTCCTCGACCTGACCGACGATCACTTCCCCCGGGAGCGCCCCCTCTACGAAAACAGCCTGGCGTTTAAAATATCCAATTCCTTCACCATTAATACCTATTCGTTTAATGGTCAGCGGAAATTCCTGACCCTCCTGCAGCGGCTGGCGCTGTTCAAACTTTTCATTTTTCGGCACGTGTATCTTCTCCTTTATCTGGTATTTCCACATGAAGCCATAAATAAATACTTGCATAGCTGTTGTACGGGCTCCACCGGCCGGACCACTCTTTTATGTCCGCCTTAGATGGTTTCGCTTCAAGCCCCAGCAGCTTCTTTAATCCATTTTGAACGCCAATATCAGCTGCAGGCATCAGATTTTCTCTTCCGAGCCCAAACAATAAAAAGCATTCTGCCGTCCAGGGCCCTACTCCCCGGTACTTCGTAAGTTCCCGTATGACCTCTTCATCAGTTTTTTTCTGAAGAGCGTCAATATCAAGCGTTCCCTGTGCAATACTCTTTGAAATATCCACAACGTATTCCGCTTTTCGCTGGCTGAATTGCAGGCTTCGAAGCTCGCTTGGATGAATAGCTGCCACAGTCGCAGGGCCAGGGTAAAACCAAACACCATCTTTATAACTGCCGTACGTTTGCACAAATCGGGTGGAAAGAGTATAGGCAAAGGTCATATTCAACTGCTGATGAATAATTGTTTTTATAAGACAGCCGTACAGGTCAAAGTCACAGGTGAGCGGCGCGCCGTAAAACCGATGGAACAGCGGTTCTAATTCCGTTTCCTGAAAATGCCCGGCTGCCTGCTCGAGCGGCTGATGAAAACGAAAAATACGTTCTATTTTATCCAGAGCCTCCTGTTCTCTCTTCTCCGGGGACTCTATATATACATAAGTCTCCGGTTGATGTTCAACAAATGCAACAGTTACTGTATCAAGCTGTTCCTCAGCCGGCAGAGGCAATTTCACCTGTCTTTTATCGATATCTACATTATACAGCGGATCGAGTGCCATCCGTTTCAGCATCAGCTGAACATCATATACGGACGGGGTCTTCCGTGTTATCTGCTGCAAAGTAATTACGTCCTTTCATGAAGCTTTGTTATTTTATCACGTTTACCCCTGTTCACGCGACCTGCTCCCAGGCGTACTCAGAATTCTGCAATACTTTCTTTTTTTAGGATAAAAGCATTAATTTTCAATAAATTGTTAATTATTTTTTCCATTCTATTTTCCTATTCTCGATGAAATTGCTTTCTTCCTTTGTTTTCATTCATTACAATAATCTTTGTGTTCCTATGATACTTTTGTCATTTCCAAACGAATTAGGAGGTAAATTATGAGCTCTTCTGCACAAAAATCGACCATGCTGCAGCGGGCGCTGAATTGGATTGAACGAGTTGGGAATAGGCTTCCCCATCCGGTTACTCTGTTCGCCATTCTCGCCGCGCTCGTACTGGTATTATCTGCCGTCCTTTCGGCCGCCGGCCTGCAGGTGGAATCTCCGGGAGAAGATGGAGAAATGGTTCAGGTAACCAATCTGCTTTCAGCCAGTGGAATTGAATACATATTCACCAGTATGGTGGACAACTTTATTAACTTTGCCCCGCTCGGAGTGGTGCTTGCTACCATGATCGGTATCGGCATTGCGGAGCGCACCGGCCTGATCAGCGTGCTGCTTCGCGGTTTCATCCTGTCTATTCCGAAATCATTAATTACCTTTGGGCTTGTTTTTGCCGGCATTATGTCGAGTGTCGCCTCCGACGCCGGCTACGTGGTGCTTCCGCCGCTTGGCGCTATTCTGTTTGCTGCACTAGGCAGGCATCCGCTCGCAGGGCTTGCTGCTGCCTTCGCCGGTGTTTCGGCGGGCTTCAGCGCCAACCTTCTGCTTTCCGGTACGGATGTCCTGCTTGGGGAGCTGACGATCCAGGCAGCTTCCACCATCGATCCGGCCTACGCCGAACAGATGAACCTGGCGATGAATTACTACTTCATTTTTGTATCCACATTTTTCTTAGCTGTCATCGGTACACTTGTGAGTCAGTTCGTCGTTGAGCCGCGGCTGGGAGAATATAAGGGCGACTACCGGGAGAGCCTCACTTCATTAACCGGAACGGAAAAGAAAGGAATCTTCTGGTCGATGGGGTCAGCGCTTCTGACCATTATTCTGCTTGCTCTGCTCATTGTTCCATCTAATGCTCCTCTTCGCGGTGAAGGAGGGGCCGTCGTTCAGTCGCCGTTTATGGATTCCCTCGTTGTCGTAATTATTATAGCCTTCTTCATTCCCGGACTTGTATACGGTATTGTGACAAAAAGCATCAGAAACGATACGGATGTCGCTAACCAGCTTTCTGATACGATGGCGAGCATGGGCATGTTCATTCTGCTCGCATTTACCGCCGGGCAGTTTGTTGCTTACTTTGAAGAAACCAATCTGGGTACATTCATGGCTGTATATGGTGCAGACTTTTTACAATCTATTAACCTTACCGGTATTCCTTTAATCCTGGTATTCGTATTAATTGTTGGTTTTATCAACCTGTTTATCGGCAGTGCCTCTGCCAAATGGGCCATACTCGCGCCTGTATTCGTTCCGATCATGATGCAGCTTGGCTATTCGCCGGAGCTTACGCAGATGGCGTACCGTGTGGCAGATTCCTCCACCAATATTATTACACCACTGATGACTTATTTTGCGATTATTATCGCGTTTGCCCAGCAGTATGACAAAAATATGCGCATCGGGTCCCTGATAGCAGTTATGCTTCCATATTCCATTGCATTTCTTTTGTTCTGGTCCCTGCTGCTTGTCGTATGGATGCTCACCGGCATTCCGCTCGGTCCAAACGGTCCAATTGAATACAACGGCTGAACGTTTAAAAGCAGGAGCTGCGGCTCCTGCTTTCTGTTATTCCAGATGTGTAATTCGGTTGATATATTGAATAGAAGCACGGTCTTTTCGAAAGTGAATCCGGGATACTCCTGTATTGTCGATACGCATGGAACGCTGGAGCGACACCCAGTTGTCTTTGGCCAGTAAATACATAAAGAAGATCGTAATAAATCCTCCATGCGAAACGACAGCAATCTGGTCTTTATCCTTCCATTCCTCGGTCAGCTTATAATACAGCCATGCACACCGCTCGGTCAGATCATTTTTTGTTTCTGCCCCTTCCACTTCAGCGGTTAAAAGATCCCTTCCGATAAGATCTGGGAATTCGTTTTGAATCACGTCTCTTGCCTTTCCTTCAAGCACGCCCAGATGTACTTCGCGCAGCCGCTCATCGGTGGAGATGTCCACCTTCTGAAGATCAGCCAGTGCTGCTGCAGTGTCAGATGCTCTCATTAAGTCACTTGCAATTACGGCGTCAAACTGAACCTCGCGAAAGTAGCTGCCCAGCGCTTCTGCCTGTTTCCTGCCCCGCGGAGTTAATGGGTAATCCATTGAGCCCTGAAGCACCTGGGCATAATTACCTTCCGATTCCCCGTGCCGGATAAAATAAACGTCAGGCATTACTCATCCTTCCAATCCGGCTGAAACTGACGGCATTTAATCCGCAGCTGCTCCACCATTTCTTCAAGTCTCTTCATTTCCGATTCGGAGCCTTCTTCAGGATCAATGTTATCCACCATTGTCGAAAGCAGATGCAGACGCTGTTTTATATACTGAAGCTGCTGATTCTTGTCGTGTACTGGGGTGCTCATGACGTTCCTCCTTTTTTCTTTTCTTCTTTAAATATATCAATACGGTTCCAGCCGCCAAAAACATAATAGCTGACCGCAATTACAGCGCTGACCACGAAGCTGAGGCCTATGCCGAGCGCAATCCCGTTTTCCCCTATTCTTTCGGAAAAGAACCAGGCAAGCGGAAAACGAAGCACCCAGAAAGAAATAATATTCAGGGCAAGCACCTGGATCATTGCCCCAGAGCTGCGTACAATACCATTCAGCACGAAATTTATCCCCAAAAACGGATAAAAGAAAGCGACAATCTGCAGATACGTTTTACCGTATTGAATGGTAGCTTCATCATTTACAAACAACCCCATCAAAAATTCAGCCAGTAAAAAGACAGCGGTGCTCATCGTGATCGATACAATTAAAATTAAAATTAACGCATTTTTCGCAATCGAGCTGATACGGTCCCAGCGGTTCGCTCCAATATTCTGTCCGGCCATACTTGTAATGGCAGAGCCAAGCGTTGTTGCCGGAAGCATAATCAGGCTGTCCAGCCGCTGAGCTGTCCCGTATCCGGAAAGTACCACAGAGCCAAACGACGTTACCACCGTCATAATCGCCAGCTGCCCGCCGGAAATAGCCATCATCGACAGTCCCGCCGGCAGACCGAGTTTCATAATACGCTGAAATTCTGCTTTTTCGGGAATGCTTGGCACAGCAAACGGAAGCCCCTTCACGAGAATCATATAGACGACTCCGAATACAAACGCGCTTCCCTGGGAAATAACCGTCGCAATTGCCGCTCCCTGAATGCCCATATCAAAGACTGAAATAAACAGCGGATCAAGAAAGATATTCAGCCCGACAGCCATCATTATAAAGCGAAGCGGGGTTTTACTGTCGCCAACAGCACGCAGAACAGTACCTATAAAATTGTAGCCAAATAAAAAGACAATGCCGATAAAGTTAATGCGTAAGTATATGACTGCACTTTCCAGGACGTCCGGCGGCGTCCCCATCCACGTCAAAACGGTTGGAGCTGCAAAAAAACCTATCGTTCCGAGAATAATTGCAAGCGTCCCTAAAACGGAGACAAAAGCATTCAGGGAACGCTTCAGGCCTTCATCATCATCCGCCCCCACCCTCTGGGAGAGCACGGTTAATGTTGCGCTATTAATTCCTATAATAAAGGAAAGCACAGAAAATAAAATCGTGGCAGCCAGGGAAACCGCACCCAGGGCGCTCGCGCCGATTAAATTACCTACCCACAGGCTGTCCACGATTTGATAAGAGCTTTGAAGCAGATTCCCAATAAAAATCGGAAAGGCGAATATCACCATTTTCTTCATGATACTGCCTTCCGTGAAGTCTAGCTGGTTACGTCCGGCATTTGCCATACTTTTCTCTCCAATTCTCTTCCAAGACCTTCCGCACTGCTAGCTGGAAAGAAGTTCGAATGTTTCTGTAATCGCAATGCTGTCTTTTACTGACTGAACCATCGAACAGTTTTTCTTCGTCCACTCCATGTTCTTTTCCATTTGGGCTTCTGTTACGTTTTCCGCTTTTACTATAAAGTGCAGATGAACAGCAGTTATTTTATTTGCCTGCTTTTCATCCCGCTCCACATCTGCCTCAATTTGGATATCATGCACGGTCTGGTGTCTTTTATTCATTATTTTACGCAGCACTCCTCCGCTGCAAACAGCAATTGAAGAAGTCATCAGCTGAAAAGGGCGGAAGCCATACTCCTCCTCCCCGGATACAGACAGCTCTCCGTAGTCTGTTTTTGTTTGAAATCCTCCGTCAGTCATCGAAAACTTCATTCTATTCACCTCTTCAATAGTATCCTTCGTGTTGTATCTTATCTAAATATAAGCCTATCTCCAAACAAAAGGTATTATATCAAAAACTCAGGGGTTGTGTGCAGTTATCCGGAAGCCTGGAGCTGTTCCGTTCATGAAAAAAGCAGCTGCTATAATGATAGCAGCTGCTGCAGTCGTACTGTTTAGCGTACGTTTTCAGGATAAATTTCGTTTAAGATTTCATGCGTTGGCGTAGAGATCAAGTTTTTATTAATAACTTCTTTTACTCTTTCACCCATATTATCTTCGAGATCCTTGGCATACTCTTTATCACCGATAATATATGCTGTATCCAAACCACGGTTTTTCATCTGTTTGTTGATGACAGGCGCCAGGCTCTTGTACCAGCGGTGGCGGTTTTCTTCAAAACGCTTTTGGACTTTATCCACCTGGGTCGACCCTGCAGCAGTACGGTCAGCCGATGCTGTACCTTTGTATTCCTGCCAGTCCTCGCTGTCCACATCCCAGTGGAACTGCATTTCTTCGCGGATTACACCCATGGAAGTATCGATCAGATAAACGTCCTGTTTGTTCGTAAGAAGAATTGCAGTTGGCGGGAAAGTTTTCTCGAGCTTTTCCAGCTGCTCGGTCTGCGGTGTTGGTTCCCACATAACTTCTGTTTCCACCGGCACCTGGAAAATGTCCGATTCCCAGGTCGATCCGTCACCGGAAGCGAAAATGATAATGCTTTTTTGTAATTCGTCGCGGTGATCTTCAATGTATTTTTCGATATCATCGGTGATTTTTTTAATCGCATTTTTTTCATCTTTCGTTTCGCTCTTATCTGCATACTGCTTCAAACCGTTAACAGCCTTTTTGTATTTAATCTTCCATTCTTCGCTCGGCTGTCCGCCTTCACCAATATCTGTGTTCAAATAAAAGGAAACAAAACCATATTCGTCCTCTTTATTTTTCAGCTGTTTCAAGTTGTTCGTAATTCCCATTGTCTGTTGCCCCTTTCCGTGACTGTGTTTACTATTCAATTACCATTCTACAAAGTGTATTTCCTTCGAAACGGAACGGTAAACGTCAAATGCATTAATATTTTCAAACCAATAAAAAAAGCAGGTTCAAATGAAAGAACCTGCCTTTTATTATGAAGAGGACTGGGTATTTTCAGCACTCTGCAGCTGGCCTGAGCCGCTGTTTGAAGAACTGCTTTCAATAGCTGTGCTTTCTTCTTTTAATTCTTTTAATTCGCCGGTAGTTTCCAGAGTCGTTGTTTTTGCTTTCATCAGTGTTTCTTTCAGGCTGTTCACCCGGTTGACGATTTCCTGGATATCTGTGCTTGCCGACTGGAGGAGCTCAGAATAATAATTTGATGTTTCTCTTAATGTAGAAATAACCGATTCCCTGTTCTCTGAAAGAAATTGCGAGGTGCTGTTCAATGTAGAAGCTGTTTGTTTTGTTCCTTCTACAATAGGGGAACGGGTTTTACGTGTACTGAGTAAAACAATAACGGAGACGACTCCTCCAAGAATTAAACCAATTTTGAGTGCTGTGTTTCCATTTTCCTCTGCCATCACTATCCATCCTTTCGACTTTGCATATATTATTACCTATACCACATTTTACATGAATTTATTCTTTTTTACTTTATCTTATCAAAAAAAATCTACCTGCCTGAAAGCTATTATGTTTTTTTATCACATTTTCATAATTTTATGGTTTGTCAAACGAGTAATATAGGGTAAACTAATTGTCAGCAGGAGTATAACAGAAAGAAGGGAAGATGTTCGCATGAGAAAACCACAGAGACTTTCATTTGAAGACTTAATGGAAGCAAATAAAAATGAACTCAAAGGCAATAAGCAGGCACTTGATTCCATAGAGCGCCGGCTTGATGATAAGAAATCCAAAGAAGTTTATGTGCGCCCGGGTACTAAAAAACGAGCTAACTAATAGAACTGCAGGGATGGCAGCCATCCGCAGATTTCCATGCCAAACTTATACATGTTCTCCTATTAATTTTTTAATTTTCTGTTAAATTAATCCGGATTTTATCTTTAAATAATAAAAAAACCGCCTCCCGGCGGCTTTTTTACTCTATTTTACAGATCGGAACCTTCAAGAATGCGTTCAATTTCTTCTTTATGACCGGTCTCATCAGAAATGAGGTCTTCAAGTTTGTTTTGAAGCTCGATCATGTTCAGCTCTTCTGCCTGCTGGGCGCGTTTAGTATAGCGCTCAATTGTGTCTGCTTCAGAATCACGGGCAGCTTCAAGCATTTCGCGAACCTGGAACGTCTGCTTAATATCAGCAGGTTTTGTAGTCGGCGTGCCGCCAAGCGTACGAATTTTGGAAGCAATGTATTGAGCGTGGCCCTGCTCGTCACCGATTTCATCTTCAAACAATGGTCTGAGCATAGGTGTGTGAATGCCGGAAACCACAGCTGCGTAGTTTGTATACATAATAGCTGCTGCATATTCGTGTGCTAAGTCGACGTTAAGTCCATCGATTAATTCCTGTACTTTAGGATCGTTTTCTCTTACGCGTTCCATGAATAAATTCCTCCTGTCGTCTGTTTAGTGCAATTGATGTTTTCTCATAGTTGTAACCTTCCAAAGTATATTTTACCCTTTTTCAGGCTGAAAAAACCTCTTTTTTATTTGAACAGGTACAGATATTCACTGTAACCCTGCTCTTCAAGCTCATTGACCGGGATAAATTTAAGAGCAGCCGAATTGATACAATACCGTAAGCCTGTTGGTTCAGGGCCATCCGGAAATACGTGCCCAAGGTGGGAATCTGCTTCATCGCTGCGGACTTCTGTTCTTCTCATTCCTAAAGAATCATCAAAGTTTTCTTTAATTTCACTTTCCTTTAAAGGCATGGTAAAGCTCGGCCATCCACAGTTGGAATCAAATTTATCCTTTGAACTGAACAAAGGTTCTCCGGAGACCACGTCTACATACAGGCCTTCCTCTTTATGGTTCCAGTATTCATTTTCAAACGGGCGCTCAGTGGCGTCATTTTGAGTTACTTCGTATTGCGTCGGGGTTAAACGCTGCTTTAGTTCTTCTTTACTGTATTTTTTATTGGTGCTCATTCTGCTCACTCCAGTAATTGTTTATAAATCCTTCGCGGCCGGAGCCCTTCCGGTACATCATATAGTGAAAACGGTTTTTGTGATGATAATCCTGATGATATTCCTCGGCCGGATAAAACACCCCGGCTTCCCTGATTCTCGTTACCACCGGCTTTTCAAACGGACCGTTCTTATCAAGCTCATGTTTGGAAGCTTCTGCAAGCCGGTGCTGTTCTTCATCATGATAAAAAATATTTGTCGTATATGATTCCCCGCGGTCATTAAACTGACCACCCGGGTCCGTAGGGTCAATCTGGCGCCAAAATATTTCAAGCAGCCGTGCATAGGATACCACCGATGGGTCATATTTCATTTGGATAGCTTCTACATGACCGGTAGTTTCTGAACACACTTCCTGGTACGTCGGGTTTTCTGTATGCCCGCCGGTATATCCCGACATAATGTCGTAGACACCTTCTTCCTGTTCAAAGGGGCCTACCATACACCAGAAACACCCTCCGGCAAAGGTGGCAAACTTCTTGTTTTGTTCTTCTGCCATGTTATTCACCCCAATCTCTCATGTACTGCTAATTATAACATTTCTTCATACGATTTCCTGCTTATATGCTCGCTCTGAACCTTCTTTTGCTAATCTCATTCAATTAAGAAAAGGCCAGCTTTCCAGCCGGCCTTTCGATCTTATTTTGCTAGTTGTTTCAACGATTCACGGTTAAAGGCCGGGATATCATCCGGCTCACGGCTTGTAACCAGGTTGTTGCATACCACTACTTCTTCGTTATGAAGCTTGGCCTTAGCATACTCCATATCCGTCTGAATGGATTTGAATCCTGTGGCGTTACGGCCTTCCAGTGCTTTTGCTGTAATAAGCAGCTGCGGACCGTGGCAGATCGCAAACACCGGCTTGTCATTATCCATAAAGTATTTGGCAAAATCTACGAAACGCTGGTCGCCGCGAAGTTGATCCGGAGAAAATCCTCCCGGAATAAAAAGTGCATCAAAATCTTCCGGCTTCACATCTTCAATAGAAGCGTCAACGGTTACCTTCGCTTCTCCCTGTTTACCGGTAACTGTTTTGCCTTTTTCATTTTCGATTACGGTCAGTTCATGACCTTCTTTTTCGAATGCTTCTTTCGGGTCTGTGAATTCCACATCCTCAAAAAGATCTGTAAGGACTACGGCTATTTTACTCATCATACATCACCTTTCCTGGATATAATCTTTGGTCACACAATTAAGTTTACCCAAGTCCCAGCTCATTCTAAACCTGGTGGCTGTTTATTTTAAACCGGTCGGCAATCCGCCGCATTGAGGCAGCCTTCTCTTCAAATGACGGAGTGATGCCTGCAGTCATAATTTCTTCAGCACCGTAAGCTTTTTCAAGCCATTTGAGCTTTTCCTCCACCTGGTCTATCGTTCCCACCGCGTTATGATACCGGTTTTTTTGAAACATGTCTTTTTCTTCATCCATGTACGTAACGTCCTTGATCATCTCATACGAGGGTATACCGAGCAGCCCGAGCCCCTTAGCCGTCACCGAAGAAACATAATCACTTACCGCCCTCCATTCTTCCGCCTGCTGTTCGGACTCTGCCGCGAGCGCCGAGACCGCCAGCATAAAATAAGGAGTCGGACAGACGCCAGACGGCTGAAAATGCTCATGATAATAATCAGCTGCCTGAAAGCCTTCATCCGGATTAATAAAATGAGCGAAGCAAAACGGCAGGCCGTTTTCTGCCGCTGTTTTAGCACTGTCCCGGCTTGAGCCTAGAATCCAGACTGTCGGCTTCACCTGGGCCCGGGGAGTTACGGACGCGTAGTCATACAGCCCTTCGTATTTATTGCCTTCCGGGGACAAAAAAGTGAGCAGCTCTTTCAGCTGTTCAGGATACCTCGCTGCATTTCTTGACCCTCCTTCGTGAAGCGCCCTTGTAATGTTTGGCATGGCTCCCGGGGCCCTGCCCAGACCCAGATCAATGCGATCTCTGTAAAGCGAAGCCAGCACTTCAAATACCTCTGCTATTTTAAAGGCACTGTAATGAGGAAGCAGTACTGCACCGGAGCCAACTTTTATACGTTTTGTGCATGCAGCCAGATGAGCAATTAATACTTCCGGAGCGCTCCCGGCTATATGCTTCGTGCCGTGATGCTCAGAGACCCAGAACCGGTGGTAGCCGAGTTCTTCAGCGATTCGGGCGTATTCCCCGGTCCAGGCGAATGTGTTTTCCGGTGTTTCTCCGTAGGGTATGATGGATTGATCGAGTATACTCAGTTTCACGGTTTCCCTTCTTTCTTTACTTGCGCTGATAATCCGCTTTAATTTCTCCCCAGTTATTTGTATCCCATTTATAAATTGGGTTCTTCCACGTATGCTCCTTCAGCCATTTCTCTGCCTGCCGGATCTCTTCCCAGATTTCCTGGCTGTCCGCATCTTCAACAAGCGTCGAATTCGCTTTTTTCTTTTCAACCCAGCCAATGGCTGTTGCCGAGTCCGAATATACGGGCATTCCGCTCTCCTTTTCTTTTAAGTACCGGAGCGCGTGCACGATCCCGAGAAATTCCGCCATATTGTTTGTGCCTTTTTTAAACCCGGGATGGGCAAACACAATTTCTTCCGTTTTCGTATAGACGCCCCGGTATTCTACCGGCCCCGGGTTGCCGTGGGAGCCGGCGTCTACGGAAATACTTTCCATTATGTAGCTGCTATTTTCAGTTTCGGGTTTTCCTTCGGAGCCGTTAAAAGCTGCCTCTGCTTCTTCATATGATGGAAACGACTTAAATTTCGCTCCTTTGAACCCCTTGACCTGCTTTTCACATTCAGCCCAGGTGCTGTAAATCCCAGGCTTTTTTCCTTTCCATACTACATACCATTTCTTTTTAGCCATTTGTCTCTCTCCCCGGGAAAAAAGAACGTCTCCCAACCAGCAGAGACGTCCAATTTCTTATTCTTCTTTTGCTGAAAAGCGCTGGAATACCGTATCCTTCTGCACCGGATAACGCTCAAAGCCGCACAAATCATTAATGATTGTTTGATTTCTTACAACGGATAAAGATAAATTCGTCGCAGCTGTGCCGTGTGAATGATCGATATTTGTGAGCATATATATATGATTATCACGCCCGTCCCTGAACTGAAGACGGTAATAATCATCAATCATATAATGGTCCGCGTCTTCCTTTTCCACAAGCTCCCCGTATTTCTGAATCCACTCCGGGACGCTCGGCTGGAAGCCGGTGGCAAGCACGACTTTATCCGAAAAACACCGGAACGTTTTATCCTGCTGCCATTGGCGGAGCTTCAACTGATAGCCCCCCTCCACCGACTGAATATCCGACAGCTCGGTGGCAGCCTGGAGCACTACATTTGGATCTTCACGTTCGATAGAACGATGATAAAGAAGATCGTATATTTTTTCAAGCGTAGGCTGCTCAATGCCCTTTCTCGCATGATCAAGCTCCGGCAGTGTTTCAAGCCTTGTTTTAATATCAAGTGAACGAAAATATTCGACAAAATCCGTGGAAAAAATCTCGCGGGCGACCTTGGCGTCCTCAGCCTGGAAAAACTGAGGAGACCGGGTAAACCAGTTGAGCTTATAATGAAAATGCTTCTGGTCCTGCAGGAGGTCATGGAAAATCTCTGCTGCACTCTGGCCGGAGCCGACCACGGTGACTTCGTCTCCACTCTTCAGCTCCTCTTTGCGAAAAGAATAATCGGCCGCATGATAAATATCATCACTCTGCTGCCTTTCAATATTAGGAGGAAGCATCGGTGCTGCTCCTGTGCCTACCGCCACGTTTTTCGTATAAAAATATTCCTTTTCCCCGCTGCCAGTATTTTCCGTCGTAATTTTGTAGCAGGCCACCCCGTCCCAGCTGCTGTCAGCAACCTCAAGCACCCGCTGCCCAAAAAGGCAGTACGGAAGCTGGGCAGCCACCCACTTTCCGTAGGAGTCGTATTCTCTTCTTGGCACCTTCAGCTGCTTATTAAAAAAGAACTGAAACATGCGGTTATGCTTGTGTAAATAGTTTAACAGCGTGAAACGGCTCGTCGGATCGGCAAAAGTCACTAAATCAGCAAGAAATGAAGAATTCAGCACTGTGCCTTCGAGCAGCATTCCCGGATGCCAGGCAAATTCATCCTTTTCATCTAAGAACACGGCTTCAATATCGTCCACTGGTTCAAGCAGGGCGGCCATGCCAAGATTAAACGGCCCAAGCCCGATTCCTGCTATATCATAAAGTTTGTTTTCCAACCTGATCACCTCTAAATTAAGTACTTCCGGCTTCAATCAAAAAGTCCAGCAATTCCGCTGGACTTCCATTCCGTATTGAAAGGCTGCCGGAAACCTTTGACTCTATACGAATTTCCAACTTTGTAATCAAGTTCTGTTTTCCCTTCCTTTTTTAATGTTAATCACCCAATATGATTACAAATAAGTGAATTTCCCTTTAGGACGGAAAAACAGCTGCACAAACAGAAACAATGCAGCCACAGCAGCTGTCCATGCCACCAGATTCACTTCCTGCCAGCGCTGTACAAAAATACCGGCAAAAGCCCATACAAACACGAGCGTATATAAAACGTCGCTCGTTTTTCTATAAAACAAAACCACGGCAGCAGAAGCTGCGGCAATCGCAAGAGCAGTCCACCAGCTGCCATCGATGATCCATCCGCGCACGCCGTTCGCCGTGAGTACAACACCGATGTTTGTAATGGAAGCGACCGTAACCCAGCCAAAGTATACACTGATTGGCACCAGCAGAAGCCCGCGGCGGGGACTTGTTTTAATTTTCATATAGATAACGCCCAGGCTGAACCACAGCCCCAGAATAGCCGCCATCGTCCCGTAAAATATTTCATAATGAAATAAGAACAGCCACAGTACGTTGAATATACAGGACAGGATAAATGTATAACCGATGCCTGCATATATATGCTCCTCCGTCGGCTTTGCGAAAAAAGCACGCAGCACCCACAAAATCATCAGCAGATAAATGACGCCCCATATCGAAAAAACATAGCCTGCAGGGGTGAATAGTACATTGAGGCTGTCCGAGATGCTGCCGGTAGTCTGGCCGTTTAACGGCAGGGCGTTCGCGAGCCCGTTGACAGCAATGACTACCGTCAGTGCGAAAGCATTCAGGAGCTTAAGCTTCATAGAAGGAATGGAAAACATAAACAACCACCTTTGATTAAAAGACCTGGCGCAGCTTTTTCAGCTGCTTATATATTTTATGTTCATTTTAAAAAATCCTCCGGTCAAAAATAGCCGGAGGATTTTTGAGTTTCTTTTTAGTTGATTTCTACCGGTCTTGGCCCTTTACGTGCACCTTTATCCAGACGATTAATAGTCGCCATATCTTCATCCTCAAGCGCAAAGTCAAACACATCGATGTTGCTTTCAATGCGTTCTGGCGTTACTGATTTTGGAATGATGATCGTATCGTTTTGCAGGTGCCAGCGCAGAACGACCTGGGCCGGATTTTTTCCGTGCTTCTCTGCGATGCTTTGAATGTGTTCATCACCAAGCACTTCTCCGCCCTGCATGATAGGGCTCCACGCTTCTACATAAATGTTTTTCCTTTTGCAGTAATCCTTTAATTCATTCTGTGCCAGATAAGGATGACATTCCACCTGGTTTAATACCGGCGTCACTGTGCATTCATTTAGAATTCTTTCCAGATGCTCCACCTCAAAGTTACTTACGCCGATGGCTTTTACTTTGCCGTCTTCATGCAGCTTTTCAAGCGCCTGGTACGTTTCTACGTAATCGTCATTTGCTGGCGTCAAATGCCTTTAGTGTGTTTTCGTAGCCGTGATCAGAGTTCCATACCTTTGTTGTAATAAAGAGCTCTTCTCTTGGAATCCCACTCGCTTTAATCGCGCGGCCGACTCCTTCTTCATTTTTGTAGATCATTGCCGTATCGATCGAACGATAGCCCGAGTTCAGTGCGTGGGTAACGGCCCGTTCAGCTTCATCATCACTTACCTGAAAAACACCGAAGCCAAGCTGAGGCATTTGCAGTTGATTGTTTAAAGTTACATAATCCATTTTTGCATACCTTCTTTCTATAAATGCTATGACTATTACTGTATACCCGCTGTTTCTTAAATTACACCTGCGGTATTCACCGTTTTTTTACAAGGCGCTGGAGATAATGCTTCCATTCCTTCACGCTTACCGGCTTATTACTGCCGCTTGAAATAGAGATCTGCACCCCGTCCTCCATAAACGAAGCTGGAAAAGCTACATTGCCGATGGAAGGGTTATCGGCACCGTTTACCAGCTGCCAGGGATGCTTATGCCTCGCAATCATTTGCTGGGCTGATTTATCCCCGGAGGCGGAGACAATCAGCCACGCGTTCTCCAAATCCTCCGGCCTGCCCATTTTCTGTTTCCAGTCCACCTTATTTTCTTCCCAAAGCTTTTTCAGCCCTCCAGAAAGCTCCGGTGCCACAACTGTAACGAGAGCCTCTGCCTTTAAAAGCTTACCGGCTTTACGCTCTGCCACGCTGCCGCCGCCAATGATTACGGCCTCCTTACTCTTCATATTTACAGCTAACGGAAGAAGAAAGTCAGACATGAATGCCTGCGTCTTTCTCAAGTGTTTCAGCGACCCGGGATTCAAGCACAGGGAGCAGCCGCTCGTCAAAGCCTAAAAAGTCGCACCTTGTAAAATGCCCGGGTTTAGCTTGATTATAATGGGCTGCTGCTTCGTCCATTTCTTTGATGAGCAGGCCGACAAACATTAAATAAGGTAGAACATACACAGGTCGTCTTCCTTCAGCCAGCTCCTTCATTTTCTCCTGAAAGCCCGGCTCCGCAGCGGCGAGAAAAGCTGTTTCCACCCTCGAGCGACCGGTATGCTTCTCAAGCTCCCCGGCAATACGGTAAAAGTCTTCGATGGCTCCGGGATCCTTCGCTCCTCTTCCTACAAACAGGATGACTGCTTCCTCCTCCGGAACCCAGCCCTTTACACGAAGACGGTCCAGAAGAAGATCGTTAATACGATCATGAACACCAAAAGGGTCTCCGTACTGAATAGTTACTTCAGGATGCATTTGCTGTACTTTTTCGAGCTCTTCCGGGATATCCTTTTTGATATGACCGGCTGACAGCAAAAGCACCGGCACAACAGCCAGGGTATCAGCGCCATTTTCAATGCAATCCACAGCACTTGTGACGATATCCGGCTCTGCCAACTCCAGAAAGCAGGTCTTTTGCTCGTATTCCGGAAAAGCGGCTCCTGCTTTTTTTGTAAAAGCTTTTACCTGTTCATTACCTTCAGGGACTCTCGTTCCGTGTCCAACAAACAAAATAGCTTTCATTATGGTTCCTCCTTAAAGAATAGGGCTGAAGCATTTTTGAATTGAGGCGGTCACTGCCTGTGCTGAAGCCCCTGCTGTCGTATCCACATGGATTCCGTGTTTTTCAGCTTGTTCCTTCGTGCGTTCGCCAATGCATACCACCGTTTTTTGTGACCACCATCGTCCAGCGTCTTCATTATACAGATGGTTGATTTTTTCCACCGCAGTCGTGACAGCTTTTCTGCATGGGAAAATCACTGTATTGATGGAGTCATCCATCAGCAGCCGCTCAAGTGTATGATCTGAAGACACGGCACTTTTTAACACATGTCCTATGTCACTGCTGCCCTCGTGACCGATTTCGTTTAGCCATTCTTCACTTCCAATAATATGAACGCCTTCTGCATCTCCCCGCTGCTCTTTGGGACGAAATTCGGGAAGAACTCCGTAGTCCTTCCATTTTTCTTCTGCCCGGCGGGTCGCAGCTGTAAGAAGGCAGGTTACCTGTCTCAGGTCCAGACGCCAGTTCTTTAACTGAGACACAAACGCTTCAACATCACTGGCTGTTTCAAATACAATTTCATCATAGGGAAGATCCTTTTGTAAGTGGATAAGCTCCGGCAGTGTTTCTTCCCATACCGGCCCTTCATACACCTCCGCCCCCTGACTTTTCCATTCGCTGCTCCACCTGCCTGCACCCGGTGTTGTCCGCACATGCCATATGTAGCGGCCAAACAATGGAAGCTCTTCAAACCAGGTCGAGACAGGCCCAGCCTTTACGACGTTGCCGACCAGCGTGATCGAAGGATTTTCAATCGCATGCTTCTGTACAATATCATTGATATCTGCCAGTGTGCCCTTAACCGTCCGCTGCTTTGAATATGTGCCCCACTCGACTACCATTACGGCCGTATCCTTGGGCTTTCCCGCTTCTATGAGCCGCTTCGTAATAAAAGGCAGATTTTTGACCCCCATGTAAAAAGCGACCGTATCAATGCTTTTGGCAAGCGGCTCCCAGTCCAGATCCGGCTCTCCAGTTTCCTTTTTCGTATGGGCCGTAATCGCTGCAAAGCTTCCCGAATAATCGCGGTGGGTTACAGGTACTCCGGCATAAAGCGGGGCAGCTATACCGGAGGTGATACCCGGCACGATTTCGTACTCGATACCGTTTTCCTCCATCACGGCTGCTTCTTCCCCGACTCTTCCAAACACACCAGGGTCACCGCCTTTAAGACGCACTACCCGTTTTCCCTCCCGGCTTTTTTCCACCATCATTTCCTGAATCACTTCCTGCCGCAGAATATGCTTTTGCGGCAGTTTTCCACAGTATATACGTTCCGCTTCAATCGGGGCCTGTTCCAGAAGAAGCGGGTTGACCAGCCTGTCATAAAAGATGACGTCCGCCTGCCGGATACACTCTGCTCCGCGCACGGTAAGAAGACCTTCATTTCCGGGCCCTGCTCCTACTAAATACACTTTTCCAGCTGCCACCCAACCTCTCCTTTCTCTTTATTAAATGGTAAAAAAGGACACGGCTTAACAGCCCGCGTCCTCTACGTATCTTTCTTTATTGTTCTTCGATGTAATTCCAGTTCACTAAAGCGTCCACCACTTCCTGGGCGGATTCTTCAATGGATTTTTCTTCCGTATTTACCGTGAGCTCCGGGCTTTCCGGTTCTTCATAGGGAGCGTTGATCCCGGTAAAGGAAGGAATTTCTCCGGAGCGGGCTTTTTTATACAAGCCTTTCGGGTCCCGCTCTTCACACGCTTCGAGGCTCGCCTCTACGTATACTTCGATAAATTCTCCATCCGGGAGCAGTTCACGCACCTGATGGCGGTCCTCGCGGTACGGGGAAATAAAAGCAGTACTGACAATCTGGCCGCTGTCAACGAACAGCTTTGCCACTTCTCCGATACGGCGGATGTTTTCTGTCCGGTCCTCCGGAGAAAAGCCAAGGTCCTTATTCAGGCCGTGGCGTACGTTATCTCCGTCGAGCACGTAAGTATGGCTGCCCCGTTCAAAAAGCTTCCGGGAAACGGCGTTTGCAAGCGTGGATTTACCGGATCCGGAAAGACCGGTAAACCATAGCACAAAGCTTTGATGCTTATTTTTTTCCTGACGTTCTTCTTTGGATACCGAGGCATCATGCCAGACGATATCGGTGGATTTAGACCCCATCGTTTTCCTCCTGTCGTTTATGAATTGGAAGTCTGGCGCTGCATGCCGCGGATTAATACTTCCACGACCTCCGGACGGCTGAACTCTTTTGGAGGCATCTCGCCATTGGTCAGCATGGCGCGCACCTTCGTACCGGAAAGAATGACATGGTCCGCTTTGTCGTGCGGGCACGTTTTCGCTGTTGCCATGTTTTCACATTTCAGGCAGTAGAAGGAATGCTCAAAGAAGCGCAGCTGAATGCCAAGTTCCTCAAACGTAAACTCGGAGAAAATTTCCTGGGCGTCATACGTGCCGTAATAGTCACCGACACCAGCATGGTCACGGCCGACAATAAAGTGAGTGCAGCCGTAATTTTTCCGGACCATGGCATGAAATATTGCTTCCCTCGGCCCGGCGTAGCGCATAGCAGCAGGAAATACGGCTAAAAACGTCCGGTTCTCAGGGTAATATTCATCAAGAATGGTTTCATAGCTTTCCATACGCACATCGGCAGGAATATCATCTGATTTTGTTGCTCCGACTAGCGGGTTTAAAAACAGGCCGTCCACGGTTTCAAGCGCTGCTTTTTGAATATATTCATGCGCCCGGTGGACAGGGTTTCTCGTCTGAAAACCGACCACGGTATTCCAGCCCCGGCTTTCAAACGCGCTGCGCGTTTCTTCCGGGTCCAGATAATAGTTTTCAAACTGTTCATGGCTGATTTCTTTTACAAGCGTAATTTTTCCGGAAGCATACGTGTCCGGACGGTCGTACATTTTCTTTACGCCGGGGTGGGCTTCTTCTTCGGTGCGGTATACTTCTCTTGCTTCCCGCTTCTTATCCGGAGCATAGAAGCCTTCAAGTTCAATCGTACCGTACGTTTCTCCGTCACAAACCAGACGGGCTTCCTCTCCTGCCTTAAGCTCCTCCGCTTTTTCCTTCGTGACCGGCAGGGTAATCGGAATGCTCCAGACCGTGCCATCCGCAAGGCGCATCGAAGAAACCACTGAGTTGTAGTCCTCTTCGCTCATGAAGCCTTCGAGCGGACTGAACGCTCCGTTTGAAAGCAGCTCAAGGTCGGATAAAGCGACCTCATCAAGCTCAATTTGTTTTTGAATGGATGAAACGTCTTTGTTCAAATCCTTACGATTTACTAATTTTCCACCGTGTGGTGTGCTTAAAGCCATGATCATCGTCCCTTCTTCATCTTAATTCATCAGCGGTGCAGGCCGCATTCTGTTTTTCCGCTTCCTGTCCAGCGTCCGCTGCGGAGGTCTTCGCCTTCGAGCACTTTCGCAGTGCACTGTACACAGCCGATACTTGGATAATTCTGCTCGTGCAGTTCGTTGTAAGGAAGGCTGTTGTCTTCGATATAGGCCCAGATATCATCCCACGTCCAGTGGATCAGAGGACAGATTTTAATCGATTCAAACCGCTTATCTTCGTTTACAAACTGCGTGTTGCGACGCGTAAGTGACTGCGACCTGCGCAGGCCGGACATCCAGGCGCCGTACTGGCTCAATTCATTTTCGAGGGGCTGCAGCTTCCGAATGCTGCAGCAGCGGTCCGGATCTGTTTCCCAGAGTCTATCGCCTTCCTGGGCTGCCTGTTGTTTAGGCGAAAGCTCCGGCTTCAGCATTTTAATATTTAACTCCGGATACTTATCACGAACTGCATCAATTACATCATACGTTTCTTTAAAATGAAACTGGGTGTCAAGAAAAGCGATGGTTGCATCTGGTTTCACCTGGCTGATTAAATCGATCAATACGATTCCTTCAGCTCCGAAGCTGCATGCATATACTAAATCATCGCCGTATTCGCCGTAGGCCCAGCGGATAACTTCAAGCGCACTTTTTCCTTCCAGCACTTCGTTATTCACTTGCTCCAATTCATTTGTCTGCAGGGAATCATATACTATCATGCGCTTCCATCCCTTTCACTTTAATATTGTACCTGTTTCTATAAAAAATGAAAATCTTATTTTAAAGTCTTAGAAATCCTCAGTAAGTTTATCAGGTTTATTAGCTTACAGTATATTTTAGTGGCTACGTTTTGCAAAGTCAACAATACAAATCGTTTAACTAGGGATTATCCATGTAGGAATTCTACCCTGCACTCTATTTTCTGTTAGCATTAGCTTTCACATCAGTATTTATGGCATAATGTAAAAGGATCTTACTTTTAAAAGCAGCGTCGGTTCAACGCATAATTTTTAGGAGGCTACGAATGAAATTTATTGATAATGAAGGCATTAATGACCCAAGAATCAATTTAGCCATTGAAGAATTTGCTTTAAAAAACATGGATCTGGACAAGGACGAAATGTATTTACTCTTTTATGTAAATAACCCTTCCATTATTATTGGGAAAAATCAAAATACAATTGAAGAAATCAACACCGATTATGTGGAGCAGCACAATATTCAGGTGGTACGGCGCCTTTCCGGCGGCGGGGCAGTCTATCATGATTTAGGCAATTTGAATTTCAGCTTTTTAACTAAAGACGACGGCAACAGCTTTCAAAATTTCCAAAAATTCACTCAGCCGATCGTCGATGCTTTAAATAATATAGGGGTTCCGGCCGAAATGTCGGGGCGCAATGATTTACAGGCGAACGGAAAAAAAATTTCCGGTAATGCCCAGTTTGCCACAAAAGGAAGAATGTTCAGCCACGGCACCCTGATGCTCGATTCAGAAATTGAAAACGTCGTAGCTGCGCTGAATGTCAAAGATGAAAAAATCCGCTCGAAAGGGATCAAGTCCATTCGGAGCCGTGTAGGAAATATCAATGAGTTTTTGGATGAACCATTGTCTGTAGAAGCCTTCAAACAGCTTATTCTTCGCTACATTTTTGGAAGCGACGAAGACATCGAGCAGTATCGCCTGACCGATGAGGACTGGAGGGAAATTCATAAGATATCTGAGGAACGGTACAGCAACTGGGACTGGAACTACGGCAAATCCCCGGCTTTTGATATTCACCGCAGCAAAAAATTCGATGCCGGCATGCTTGACATCCGCTTCAACGTCAAAAAAGGCGTGATTCAGGAAACGAAAATATACGGTGACTTTTTCGGTACCGGGAACGTAGAGGATCTTCAGCAAGCACTTCAGGGTACGAAGTACGAACGCGATGCCATCTACAAAACATTATCGCAGTTTGACCTTTATACGTATTTTGGAGCTATTTCCATTGATGAGGTCGTGGACTTAATTTATTAATTCAGCTGAATCTTTTCGTAAAAATGGGAAATTACTCATTTTTTACGTGACCTTAGACCCTTATTTAAGTATCCCTACTCCTCTACAATGAAATACTAAAGACTAATAACCCGGAAAAGGTGAGTAAATAAAATGGCATTAACAGAAATTGGTATTGATCTAGGAACCGCGAATATTCTCGTTTACACGAAAGAAAAAGGCATTATTCTTAACGAGCCTTCCGTTGTAGCACTTCATATTGACACGAAAGAAGTCTACGCTGTGGGTACGGAAGCAAAAGAAATGGTTGGAAAAACTCCGGCCAATATTATCGCGACTCGTCCGATGAAAGAAGGCGTTATTGCAGATTATGATGTTACGTCCGCAATGCTTTCACATATCATGAAAAAAATCCAAAAAGAAGCAGGCTTTACTCTCCGCAAGCCGAAGGTCGTAGTGTGCACCCCCTGCGATTCCACTTCTGTAGAACGCCGGGCCATCCGTGATGCAGTGCTTGGCTGCGGGGCTAAATCCGTTTCTTTAATTGAAGAACCAATTGCAGCGGCGCTCGGTGCAGAGCTGCCTGTAGATGAACCTAAAGCGAACGTCATCGTTGATATTGGTGGAGGTACAACAGAGGTTGGCATTATTTCCTACGGCGGCATTGTTTCCTCCCGGGCGATCCGGCGCGGCGGGGATCATATGGATGAGAGTATTACGCAGCATGTTCGCAAGGAATACAATATGCTGATCGGTGAACGTACAGCTGAAAACATTAAAATGGAGATCGGTTCCGCTATTCCGGACGGTGAAGTGCGTACAATGGAAATCCGGGGCAGAGACCTTGTGAATGGACTGCCGAAAACCATTACCCTGGAATCACCGGAAATTCACCGGGCTATCACGGAAACCCTTGATCAGATTCTCGAAACCATCCGCGTTACTCTCGAGCAGTGTCCACCTGAACTGAGCGGCGATATCGTCGACCAGGGCATTGTCCTTACCGGCGGGGGAGCGCTCCTGAACGATCTTCAGGACTGGCTGAGCCGCCAGATTGTAGTACCGGTTCACCTTGCCTCATCACCTCTTGAAGCTGTCGCGATCGGCACCGGTAAATCGCTGGCAATGATCAACAGTCTGCAGAAAGCTTCTATGTAACAAACAAAAAATCGCCCACAGGTTTTTATGCCTGTGGGCGATTTTTTATATCCAACATTAATTTTTCCAATGCTTACTAATGTATCTGTTTTTGCAGCCAAGGATGCAGGTGGTCCAGCAGTTCATGAGACAGGTTGTCGTTCTGCTGCTTTAAGTACCTCCGCTGTGTTTTCATAATCGAGAACTCTTCCGGCTGGTGCCTGAGAATATGATTCATCTCTTCGACTACGTAAGCCTCCACCGGACCGCTTGTGTGCTGGGCAATTGCACTGACGTCTTCTGCTTTCACCTGGGCATCCTTGCCGCCATTGACAGCAATCACGGGAATGCGCATGCGGTGAAAGGCCTCCCGCGGGTCATAGTCAGCGTGCTCCTGAAACCATTTTACGTTTACTTTTTTATATTTTTTTGAAGCCTCTTCATCAAGCAGCTCCTTGAGCACTTTATGCTGCTTTTTGATCATCCGCTTGTTTACTTTTCCCGTCTTCAGCACACGGTAAAAGATCCCTCTCCCCTCACTTATTTCCCTTTCTACCGATTCTCCCTGTTCGAGTAGAATATCAAACAGCGGCTTAGGCGACGATGCGAGTGCCATCAGCCCCTGTATCTTTTCTTTTTCAGCCACCTTTGGAGCAATAGCCCCGCCTTCGCTGTGACCGAGAATGAAAATTCTCTCTTCGTCAATTTCAGGGATCATCTTCAAAAGACGCACCGCAGCAGCAGCATCTTCGATTAAATCCTGCAGCCCCGTTTCAAGAAAATCCCCTTCACTGCTCCCTGTGCCCCTCTTATCATAACGCAGTGCCGCTACGCCCTGCTTTTCAAGCCAGGCAGCCAGCTGGTTATAAATGTTTAATTTCATCCCCGGGGCGTTTCCATCGCGGTCTACAGGACCGCTTCCCCCAATTATCAGCACACCAGGGACTTTTTCATAGCCATTGTCCGGCACGGTGAGCGTTCCGTATAACGTTTCTGTTTGCTCAAGTGTTATCAGCTGTTCCATGCTTTCACGCTCCATTAAAGGGTTTTTTATTAGTATTCCTATTTTTCGTTTAATAAAAACCTTTTTCACCTTGATAATTATATTGACTAATTTGTATATACAAGTTAAAGTAAATTTATAAATTGGTATCGTTTTCAAATGCATTCATTTAAGGGGGAACCAAAATGGCAAAAATTACAAAGGAAGCCGTGGAAACGATTGTAGAAGCTGTGGGAGGCAACGAAAACATAGAAACAGTCACCCACTGCGTGACAAGGCTGCGATTTGTTTTGTACGACGAAGAAAAGGTAGATAAAGAAAAGCTCACAAACCTCGATCTTGTACGTGGAGCTTTTGCTTCCGGAGGCCAGTACCAGGTGGTCATCGGCCAGGGCACTGTAGACAAAGTGTATAAAGAGCTGATGAGCGTCACAGGTCGTTCCGAGGAAAGCGGCGGCCGTGCAGGAGACGAAGATTCTGAAAGCGGTACCAGCGAAAAACAGAAATCCGGAAAAAAACAGAATGGGTTTCAGCGTTTTATTCGCCTGCTCGCTGACATTTTCATTCCGATTCTTCCTGCCATTATCACCGCAGGGCTGCTGCTTGGTCTAAACAACCTGTTAACCGGCCCCGGCATATTTTTCGATGAAGCTATCATCGAAGTATATCCGCAGTGGACCAGTTTTTCTGAAATTATTTTCATCATTGCAAACGCTTCATTTAATTTTCTGCCTGTTCTAATAGGGTGGTCGGCAGTCAGACGGTTTGGAGGCAGTCCCCTTCTCGGTATTGTACTCGGGTTAATTTTCGTTCACCCGGAGCTTTTAAGCGCGTATGCTTATGGTGATGCTAGTGCAAACAACGAAGTCCCAACCTGGGATTTATTTGGCTGGAACGTTGAACAGGTCGGCTATCAGGGCCAGGTGCTTCCAGTGCTTGTAGCTTCTTATGTTTTAGCGCAAATTGAAATGTTCCTCCGGAAACGGATTGCGGATTCCATCCAGGTGCTGCTGGTTGCACCGATTGCTCTGCTTGTTACCGGATTTTTTACCTTTATTATTATCGGACCGGTTACCTTCGGTCTTGGGAACGCGATTACCGACTTCTTCCTGTGGACCTTTGATCAATACGCATGGCTTGGCGGCCTGCTTTACGGTCTCCTTTATGCACCGCTTGTTATTACCGGGCTCCACCATACATTCCTTGCGGTGGACCTGCAGCTTACAGCTTCAACGGACGGCACCTTCTTATGGCCGATTCTCGCTCTTTCCAACATCGCCCAGGGCTCTGCTGCTGTCGGTATGATGATTTTGGCCTGGAGAGATCAGAACATGCGTGGGCTTGCAGGCTCCGCCGGTCTCTCAGCGTATCTTGGCGTCACCGAGCCGGCATTATTCGGGGTCAACCTGCAGTACCGGTTCCCGTTCTTCTGTGCGCTCATCAGCTCTGCCATCGCAGCGACATTTATCAGTATTAATAACGTGCTGGCCTTTGCTGTCGGCGTCGGCGGTATTCCCGGCATCTTTTCCATCCGTCCACCGGACTGGGGAGCGTTCTTTATCGGAATGCTGATTGTCATTATCCTCCCGATTGTATTAACCTATCTCTATGGGCGTATTCGCAAAGTAGAAGTTTAACTAATGAATTCAGGCGTCTGCTGGTCCACTTGGCAGGCGCCTTTGCTCCATACATCATATATGCGAAAGGATGAGCAGAATGGAACCGTGGTGGAAACGCGCAGTTATTTACCAGATTTACCCGAAAAGCTTTAACGATACGACCGGCAACGGGGTCGGCGATCTTCCCGGTATTATCGAAAAACTTGATTATCTGCAGAATCTCGGAATCGATGTTTTATGGCTCAATCCGGTGTACCCTTCTCCTCAAAAGGATAATGGGTACGATATAAGCGATTATTATAATATTTACGATGTATATGGGACGATGGAGGACTTCGAACGTCTGTTGACTGAGGCTCATGCAAGGGACATGAAAATCATTATGGATATTGTTATTAACCATACCTCCACAGACCATGCCTGGTTCCAGGCTGCTTCGTCAGATGCCGCGAGCTCTTACCGCGACTATTACATTTGGAAGGATCCTGTAGAAGGGGACGTACCAAACAACTGGGTGTCTAAATTTGGCGGCTCTGCATGGCAGTGGCATGAGCCGACAAACCAGTACTATCTGCATCTGTTTGACGTCAGTCAGGCCGATTTGAACTGGGAAAATGAAGAACTGCGCCGCCAGTTGTATGACATGATGCATTACTGGTTCGATAAAGGTATTGATGGATTCCGGCTCGATGTCATCAATTTAATTTCGAAGGATCAGCGGTTTCCAAATGACGATGTTGGCGATGGCCGCCGGTTTTACACGGACGGGCCGAGAGTGCACGAGTGGATGCATGAAATGAATCAGAACGTATTTGCCCCGCACGGAGCTATGACAGTCGGAGAGATGTCCTCCACGACGATCGACCACTGCATCAAATACACCCGCCCGGACCGGGAAGAGCTGAGCATGACCTTTAATTTCCATCATTTAAAAGCGGATTATCCCGGGGGAGAAAAATGGACCCTGCCTGAATTCGATTTTGTGCAGCTAAAAGAAACATTATCGGAATGGCAGAGCGGTATGTATGAAGGCGGCGGCTGGAACGCACTGTTCTGGTGCAATCATGACCAGCCCCGCATTGTAAGCAGATACGCCGACGACGGCAAGTACCGCGTAGAATCGGCAAAGATGCTCGCAGCAACCATGCACTGTATGCGCGGCACTCCTTACGTCTATCAGGGCGAGGAGCTTGGGATGACGGACCCTTCCTACAGCTCCATTAACGATTACCGTGATGTGGAAACCATCAACTATTACGATATTATGCAAAAACAGGGAAAAAGCCCCCAGGAGGCGTTCGCTGTCATTCAGGCCCGCTCCCGTGACAACGCACGTACACCGATGCAGTGGGACGACTCGAAAAATGCCGGTTTCAGTGAAGCCGAGCCGTGGCTGCCGGTACCGGAAAATTATACGTCCATTAATGCCAAAGAAGCGGTAAACGATCCGGAATCTGTGTATCATTTTTACAAAAAATTAATTCAGCTCCGCAAGGATTATAAAATCCTGACAACAGGGGATTATCAGCTTTACCTCCCGGAGCACCCTTCTCTTTTCGCTTACACACGCGAGGACGAAGATGAAGCCTTACTAGTTATAAGTAATTTCTCGTCTGATACTATTCAGGCAGGCAGTCTGAATCTTCCCCGAAAAGAAACGGCAGGCACTGTCTTTGTAACCAACTACAAACGGGATGGCTTTTCCCTGGAAGCCGACAGCCTGCAGCCGTATGAAACAATCGTTCTGCATTATCAAAAATAGCCGTCCTGGGGTGTAACGAGCATGAGTACAAAAAGAAAATATCTAGACATCTATGAAGAAATAGCACGAGGCATCCGCAATGAGCAGTTTCAGCCTCATGCCCTGCTTCCTTCCGAGCATGAGCTTACTTCTATGTATGACACGTCACGGGAGACGATCCGAAAAGCATTGAATCTTCTCTCCGAGCACGGATATATTCAAAAAATTCAGGGCAAGGGCTCCGTCGTGCTTGAAACTGGCAGGTTCGATTTCCCGGTTTCCGGGCTCGTCAGCTTTAAGGAGCTGACGGAACAGACCGGCAGCAACAGTAAAACCCATGTGCATTCCTTAACCCTCTCTACTGTACCTCCGGCACTTCAGCATGCGCTCGAGGTTCAGGACACGGAGCGGGTCTGGGAAGTAAAACGCCAGCGAAAGATGGATGGTGAAAACATTGTGCTCGACATTGACTACCTGCTTGAGCGCTGGGTCCCCGGCCTTACCGAAGACATTTGTGCTGATTCTATTTATGACTACGTGGAGAATAAACTGAAGCTTGTAATCAGCTTTGCGCGTAAGGAAATTACTATTGAAAAGCCGACGGAAGAGGATAAGCAGCTTCTTGACCTTTACCCGGATTCAAGTATTGCGGTAGTCCGAAACTATGTGTATCTCGATAATGCAGAATTATTTCAATACACCGAGTCCAGACACCGTTCGGATAAGTTCCGTTTTATCGACTTTGCCCGCCGTCACCGTTAAAATGGTATCAGGAGCAAGGTAAAGACAAATCAAAGGAGTGATTTCTCCTGTTTACTATACGGGACTATCCGGAGTTTTCCTGGTCGCTGTCGAGACATAAAACGCTGCTTCAATGCGAACGGCAGTACGCCCACCAGTATTATTCCTCACACAACGGCTGGCTGCGGAATGCAGATCCTTTTCCGCGTCACGTCTACCGGTTGAAAAACTTAACTAATCTCGAAATGCTGTTTGGGTCTATTGTGCATGATTTGGTGGAAGAAACGCTGAAAAAATATTTAACTGATGGCCACCTCCCGACAAAAGACACTTTGAAAGAAACGATCCGCACCCGCCTGAATGCAGGATTTATCGATTCCACCCAAAACGTGGAACAGTGGCGTAAAAAACCGAAACATACAACGATGCTTCATGAAATTTACTACGGAGAAGAGAAAAAGCTGCCCGCGGAAAAAATTAAAAAAATCCAGGACCGGCTTGAAGCTGTAGTAGAGCACATTTTAACCTGCGACACTGTACTCGAGCTTACTTCTGACCGGCCGACCTACTACCTCGAATCGGAAGAGCTCCGCACAATGAATCTTGAAAATACAAAAGTATTTGCCGTGCTCGATTTTCTTTATAAAGATGAAGAAAACAATAAATGGGTAATCGTGGATTGGAAAACCGGTCTGCAGACAGAAGAAGATCCATACCAGCTGGCCTTGTATGCGCAGTACGTCCTTGACTACTACCCGGAAACAGCGCTCGAGGATATCGTCGTGCGAAATGAATATCTGCTCGAAGGGACGAATGTCGAACACAAGCTCGACCATTCCACTCTTCAGGAAGTGAGAGAGCTGCTCGTCCAGAGCGTGGAACGCATGGCCGGCTTCCTTGAAGACAAAGAGGCCAACAAGCCTCTTCCACTCGAATATTTCAAAAAAACGACCAACACCTTTGCCTGTAAGCGGTGCAACTTTTATGAGCTGTGCTTCCCGCAGCAGTAAACAGGCAGCACGCTGGTGCCAAAAATGAAAAGTACCAGAGTCCGGATTACAGACTCTGGTACTTTTTTATTTCGGAGGCATACGGAGTGCCCCGTCCAAACGGATAGTTTCCCCGTTTAACATCGTGTTGTGGATAATTTCTTTCACAAGCGAGGCATACTCATTTGGAAATCCAAGCCTTCTCGGAAAAGGAACATTCTGTCCCAGCGTCTGCCGTGCTCTTTCCGGAAAGGACATATAAAAAGGAGTTTCGAATAAACCCGGAGCTATCGCCATAACGCGTATGCCAAAGTCTGAGAGCTCTCTGGCCGCCGGCGCTGTAAGGCTCCAGATGCCTCCTTTAGAGGCGCTGTAGGCAGCCTGTCCAACCTGGCCTTCATAGGCAGCGATCGAAGATGTATTAATAATAATGCCTCTTTCTCCCTGTTCGTTTGGTTCATTATGTCTCATCGCATCTGCACCGAGCCGGAGCATGTTAAATGTCCCAACAAGATTCGTCTGAATAACACGATTAAAATGCTCCAGGGAATGCGAATCCTTTTTATTCAAAATCTTCTCTGCAAGTCCGAGAGCTGCGCAGTTGACTACTCCGTCAATACGTCCGAACGTTTCTATTGTTTCATCAATAGTTGCTTTTCCTTTTCCATCTGAAGTGACGTCCATTTCAATAAAAATGGCGCTCTCCCCAAGCTCTTTTGCTCTTTTTCTTCCGGGTCTCACCTCAAAATCAGCGATAACCACCTTCGCGCCGTTTTCTACAAGCATATTCGCCGTAGCGCCGCCAAGTCCGGATGCACCGCCCGGCAGTAAAAAAACCTTTCCGTTAATATCCATACTGCTTCCTCCCCTGTCTGTTCCTATAGTATAAGCCACTACTGTCATTCTAACTTATAATTACCCTAAAGAACCATTCATCAAAAGTATATATCCCCCTCTTTTCGGGAATATTAAAAAACGTGTAGATTCCTTTTTACAGTGGGAAGGTTATAATAAGAAAAGATGGATAGGATGTCCGCCAAAGGAAAGGAATGGAATGGACCATGAAACAAACGACCGGCTGGATGATTTTAAGGTTTGTCATCGTTATAATAGCCGCTTTCGCCCTCGCATGGGCGATTGGCAAGATTTTTTCCTATACGTATCCGTTCTGGATTGCTGCTTTTTTCGCGTGGATGCTTATGCCGCTTACGAGATGGCTTCATTATAAACTGCGCCTGCCAAATGGGATAGCTGCCCTTGTCGGCCTCCTTCTTACTTTAAGCATCGCTGGAGGCATTATTACTGGCCTGATCTTTCTTTCAATTGAAATATTCAATGTGATCGCTGAGAAGGGGCCCGCGTGGATGGAGAGCACCTTTCAGCAGATGCAGAATTTTTACAATGAAAACATCCTTCCCTTTTGGGAAAGAGCCACCGGAGCCGCTTCCGGCATTGGCGGCCAGTCTTCTGTAGATCAGGGGATAGCTCAGCTTGGGAGCCAGCTCGGCTCTGGCCTTGGCTCGGTCGCCCAAACTACTGCCGATGCTTTGACCCAATTAATTTTAGGTATTCCTACGCTTTTAATCGTTCTGTTATTTATTGTATTAGCTATTTATTTTATCGGAAAAGACTGGCACCGCTACGCCGGAAAAATAAAATTGGCCCTGCCTCCCTTTGTTATTGAGCGGTTGAGAGCTTTTTACCAGGCCATGTGGGCGAGAGTGTTCGGATACATCCGGGCGCAGCTGATTCTTATGCTTGTGACAGGCATTATTGTGCTAATCGGCCTTCTTATCATGAGAATCGAAGGAGCTTACTGGCTTGCGGCCGTCGTTGGGGTCGCTGAATTTCTTCCTTATTTGGGCACCGGAACTATTTTAATTCCGTGGGGAGTGTATCTGATTCTGACGGGCAACTTCGGTCTCGGGCTAGGCCTATTGATCCTTTACACCATTACAATGATTGTCCGGCAGATTATCGAGCCAAAGGTGCTCTCTTCGAGCATGAATCTGAACCCGCTCGCCGTGCTTATTTCCCTGTTTGCCGGCCTGCAGATGTTTGGAGCCGTCGGTCTGCTGGCAGGGCCCGCCATCTTGGTTCTATTTATTATTCTTTGGGATATCGGTGTTGCGAAGGATATCTCCCGCTTTATCCGGTACGGATTTGATAAATAAAGTATCCTTCACCACGGAAAAGACGCCTGGCACCTTCTGGAACGGCCGCGGTTTCTTTTCCGTAACTTCTGTTATGATTACTTCCAATTAGGGAACTGGGTACTATACTTATTATTATGATTTTAGAAAGGGTGTCAACATTGGATTCAACAACCGTTCATTCATCTAATGAAGAAGAAATACTGGCCGCCTGGCAAAAGGCCGATGATGTTTTCACTCCCTGGGCTTCTCTGCCCATAGAGAAACGGCTGAGCTACATACAGCTGCTTCGTTTTACTATCAGCGAGCTTCGCGAGGAGATTGCCGACATTATCTCCTCCGCTACAGGAAAACCACCTATTGAAGCGCTGGGATCTGAAGTTATTCCTGTTCTTGAAGCACTGCGTCACATTGAAAAAGAAGCTCCCGGCCTTTTCAACCGGGAGCGGGTCAGAACCCCGATGATTTTCATGGGTAAAAATTCATCGATTATCCGGAAGCCCCGCGGGAAAATTGCTATTATTTCTCCATGGAACTTTCCTTTTCAGCTTTCTCTTATCCCTGTTGTTGAAGCGCTGACCGCAGGAAACTGCGTGCTTTTAAAGCCTTCCGCAGAAACGCCGCTCGCGAGTCTTCTTCTGGAAAAAATCTCGGGTCTTTTTCCTGAGGGAGTTTTTCAGGTTCTTCACGGCGGAGCTGAGACCGGACGCTTAATGATTGAGCAGCAGCCGGACTATATTCATTTTACGGGTTCGGTCGAAACAGGAAAGATTATCCAGAAGCAAGCCGCCGAGCATTTGATCCCCACTACCCTCGAACTCGGGGGCAAAGATGCTATGGTCGTTCATGAGGATGCAAACGTGGAACGGGCAGCGAATGCTGCTTCCTGGGGTGCCTTCATGAACAGCGGTCAGGTCTGTCTATCTGTCGAGCGGGTGATTGTGCATGAAAAGGTTCAGGAGGAATTTTTGAACAGTGTACGCAGCACCATTGCCGGTCTGCGCCGGAACGGGGAAAAAGAGTATGAAATCGGCCGGATGACGACAAAAAAACAGTGGGATATTGTCTACAGCCAGGTTCAGGAAGCACTTGACCAGGGTGCCGAACAAATAGCCGGGAAGCCTCCAAAACAGTGGGACGACCAAACCCTGGCAATCGAACCGGTTGTTTTAACTGGAGTAACTGGAGAAATGCGGGTATGGAAGGAAGAAACTTTCGGCCCTGTATTTTCTGTACGGACCTATTCTACGATAGACGAGGCACTCGAGCTGTTCAACGATACAATTTACGGCCTGAGCGGCTCCATTTTCACTGCTGATCAGGAGCTTGCGGCAAGCTTTACTGCAAAGGTCCGCACGGGCAACTTCATGATCAATGATGTAATATCTCACGCTGCCAATCACTACCTTCCTTATGGAGGCACAAAACAGAGCGGCATTGGTTCCTACCACTCTACCTCAGGCATGCGTTCATTCAGTATTGAAACATCCGTTATGAGCGCAAGAGGGAGTATGAACAGCGAAATTTTATGGTATCCTTATGAAGGAAAGTTCGAATCACTTTCACAGATCATCGACTATTACTATGGCAGAAACCGTAACTGGAAATCATTTTTGCAAACGTTTATGGGCCTCGCACGCCGGCCGTAATGCTGATGTTTTCCGTCTGCCTTTAGGAGCATGAAATATGGGAAGCTCATCAAAATGGAAAGCATTCACTCCGAAAAAGCTATGGGCCCGTGTTAAGCAGACACTGCAGCCTGCTTCGGCGAACGGGGCAAATTCAAACAGCAGACTGGACCGGCGGCGCCAGCACAAAGAGCGTCAAAAGGACACACGCCTGTATAAAACATCGCTTTATGCGTTTTATACAATGTGCGTACTGCTGATGCTTATGCCCTTTGTTTATTTTCTCCCGTGGCCGTCCATTGCCACCTGGCTGGTGGTGCTGATTCTGCTTACGCTCGGAACAACAACAACTCTCGCTGCAATCACAATAAAAAAGCAGTCACATCACGTGCCACTTTTATACATGTGGTTTATTCTGCTCATGTCTGCATTATTATTAATTATCTACCTGGGCATACTTATTTATTTTCGTTTTTTTCTGCTTTAACCGCCCCGGCCTACTGTTCAAGGTATGGATCAAATGTTTTATCCTGAATTGGTTTATACTGCAGCTTGTAGGTTGTTTCGGGCACTGGAAGGAGGCCGGCTTGTTCGGCCTCCTTTGCTGTTTTTGCCGTGTATACTACCGGAATGCCGCTCCAATTGATCGCAGCTTCACACATTGGGCATGGCTCCCCGCTCGTATACAGCTCGCAGTCACTTAAATCTGTAGTTTCTAAGAGCCGTGAAGCGGTCCTTACTGCTTCGAGCTCAGCATGAGTCGTCGGATCGAAGGTTTTAAAGGTTTTGTTCCCTTCCTCTGCCACTATGTTCCCGTTCCGGACAATGACACACCCAAAAGGATCTCCTTCTCCTTCTTTTTTTACCTTCTGCGCCAGCTGAACCGCCCGTTTCATCAAAGCCTCATTATACATAACCGTGCCCCCTATACTTTAGACTGGTATTCATTTACGAAGGCGCTGTAAAGATGCTGCGAATACTCCAGATCCTCTCCGTGACAGATTGATAATTTTCTGGGAGCCACCTTCTGTATAGTTTTCGTGCTTCGCATCGCCCGGTCCATATTAGCAGTAAACTGTTTCATTGGAGGACCTATACGCCCGTTTTTAGAAGTAATCATGTCGCCAGTGATCAGCACGTCATCTTTCTTATGATAATAAGCGGTATGACCCGGCGAGTGCCCCGGCGTAAAATATGGATCAATTCCCATCATGGAATGAAAAACGCCACGGCTGTCCCCCGGCAGCTGCTTTACAGAAAATCCTTTTGTATAATCCGTCGGTTTTTTACGATTAGGATAAGGTTTTTCCCCCGTTATGTAAGGAATTTCGAGCCCATGAATATAAACAGGTGCGTTTACTTTATCCTGAATATAAGCGAGTCCGCCTACATGATCCGGATGACCGTGGGTTAGTAAAATCATCTGCACCCGCCCAAAACGCGCTGCTTCTTTTAAAATTCTCGGCGCCATTGGCCGGATGCCCGTATCGATAATGATTGATCCGTTCTCATGCTTCACGACCCAGGCGCTGATGGTAATTCCTACTTTCATGTGCACCTTAATAATATTTTCACTCACCTGGCTTACTTTCACCATCTGCAATCCACTCCTTTCTTCCTTTTCCCTTCCCTTCCTGTTTCCGATTAACGCTTTATTTTTTCGGGAAAGAGAATAACGCTGATTTAAATCTAATCATCTGCTTACAGTGTACACAATATTGTATATAAAATTCTACCGCGAAAGGATGTTATTTATGCTCTCTCCGTGCCCTAACAGTCCAAATTGTGTTTCCACCATGAGCTCCCCTGAGGATAAACGTCATTACATGGAGCCCATACAGTACTCAGGCAGCCCGGAAACAGCGAAAAGCACTATTCGCCATATCATTCAGCAGCAGAAGTATGCGGAAATTGTTCATGAGGATGATAACTATATTTCGGCTGTGTTTACGACACCGGTACTTAAATTCAAGGATGACGTTGTTTTTTATTTCGGAAATCATGGGCACGTCCATTTCCGTTCGGCTTCAAGGCTCGGTAAAGGTGATATGGGTAAAAATAAGAATAGAATGAAAGAAATTACTGCCCGGTTTTATGACCAAAATAATGAATAGTAAATAAGAAAATTTTTTGTTTTTATTGAATTCCTCCCCCTTTTATAGTAAAGTCGGATTTGTTGATATTGATAATCTTTTTCAATTAGGGGGGGATATACATATGAATAAAAAAACTTTTTTAACATTTTTAACGATACCCGCTTTATCGCTTTCACTTGCTGCATGCAGTTCTTCAGACGACAGCGGCGGCTCGGAGGATTCCGGCAGCAATGAGGAATCTTCTGAAAACAGCGAATCTGTGACGGTAACAGATGCATATGACAACGAAGTAACACTCGATGAAACACCGGAAAATGTAGTCGCTCTTGAATGGGTGTATGCAGAAGACCTGCTCGCTCTGGGCATGCAGCCTGCCGGTATTGCTGACCTGGATGGCTATAACGATTATTTATCCGATATCGAGCCTGCTCCTTCCGAGGATGTGCAGGACGTCGGGACGAGACAGGAGCCGAGCCTCGAGCGCATTGCCGAGCTTGAACCCGATTTGATTATCACTGCCGGCTACCGTCATGAAGATATCAAAGAAGAGCTTGAAGAAATTGCACCGACGCTGATGTATAATCCATATCCTGCAGAAGGAGAAGGCAATCAGTACGAAGAGATGGAATCAACTTTCGAGAGCATTGCCACAGCTGTTGGAGAGCAGGACCAGGCAGAGCAGGTGTTAAATGATCTGGACAGCACCTACGACGATCTGTCAACGGAAATTGAAGACGCCGGCCAGGATGATGAAGAAGTACTGCTTTCCCTTTCTTATCTGGCGAATGAAAATGTAGCTTTCCGGCTGTTTGCCGACAACTCCCTTGCCGCCCAGACGATGGAACAGATCGGTGTCGACAATGCGTATGAGTCTAAGCAGTTTGAAGAGTACGGCTATACAGAAACGAGCGTCGATGTACTTGAAAATTATCAGGACCAGACGTTTATAGATATCCCCACACCGGAAGGCGATCGTGATAATATTGAAGAAACGCTGAATAATAATGAAGTATGGAACAGCCTTTCTTTCGTCGAAAACGATGATGTTCACCGTCTTCCGAGCTCTACATGGCCTTATGGCGGCCCGCTTTCATCTGAAGTATTCGCTGAAGAGGTTGCAGACGCTTTAACAAATGAGGAGTAATTATGAATTCGCCTTTCGTTTCAAGAGCTGTTCTGCTGTATACTAGCGGAGCAGCTCTTCTCTTGCTGCTTGTATATCTGCATCTTGTACAGAGCACCGGTACTTTTTCAGTTCGTTCCTGGTGGGACCTTCTTCAGAATACCGACTCTACAGAAAGCAGTATTTTCCGGACTGTGTATCTGCCGAGGATCGTTATCGGCATACTTTCCGGTATAGCTTTGGCTGCTTCCGGCGTCATTTTTCAAACTATCACAAAAAATCCCCTGGCAGCGCCGAGTACCTTAGGCGTCCATGCGGGGGCCTATTTCTTTATCGTCGCTTTTGCTACAATACTGCCCGACTGGCTGGGCCTAAGCGGATTTATTGCTGCATTTGCCGGCGGGTGTCTGGCAGCATTAATGGTGTTTACGATGGCCGGCGGCCTTGAAGCTACACCGGTCCGGATGGCATTGGCCGGGCTTGTGCTTTCTATCGCTTTTTCGTCATTTACCGCTGTTCTGCAAATATTTTTTGAAGTGCAGACAGCCGGCTTGTTCTTGTGGGGAAACGGCACTCTTGTGCAGCAGGATTGGAGCGGGGTCCGCTTTGTGTTTCCTGTACTGATTGTACTTTTGTTTTTGGTGTTCTTTTACGCTCCCCGCCTCGATATTCTGCTTCTCGGTAAAAACCAGGCGGCTACACTTGGAGAAAATGTACGGGCTACGCAGGCATGGATGTTTTTTCTTGCCGTAGGCCTTACTGCCATCGTCGTAAGTGTTGTTGGACCCATCGGCTTTATCGGTCTCGTGGCCCCTCATTTGACACGATTGATGGGCTATCAGCTCCATTCCAATCTTCTGTTTGGTTCTATGCTTTGGGGAGCCGTGCTGCTCATCGGGGCCGACGTACTTGGAAGAGCGGTCGACCCTTCCCTCAGCGAGCTTCCTGTCGGTGCTGTTACATCGATAGTCGGCGCTCCGTTTCTTGTGTGGCTCATTTTAAAGCACCAGGGCTCTTTTTTCGGCACAGAGCAGCAAAGTGCTATCGGGGGCGGACGTAAAAGGCGGGAGCTGAAGTACCCTGTCGTTTTAGCAGGTGCTGTAACATTTACCGCTCTCGTTTTTTATGCGGGATTAGCCAGTGGCTCCACGGGCTTCAGCTTTGTGGACACCTGGCAGGCGCTCTTCACAGAAGAAAGCAGCGGCCAGCGGTTCATCATATTCGACTTAAGGCTCGGACGGCTTTTAACGGCGCTTACAGCTGGCATGCTGCTTGCACTAAGCGGCATGCTGTATCAGGGCATTCTGCGCAACCCACTCGCAGATCCTTCAGTACTCGGGGTGACTTCGGGAGCAGGCGCGGGTGCACTGTTTGTGCTTTTTCTTTTCAGGGATATTCCGACTGCCTTTATTCCGGCTGGCGCTATTGCCGGGGCTTTCGCAGCGGTAGGTGTGATTTTGTTTTTCTCCTGGAAAACTAAATTTCATCCCGCTGTACTGGCCCTTCTCGGGATTGCCCTGTCAGCTGTGGGCGGTGCCCTGTCACAAATTATGATAACCCGTTTTAATTTAAACGCTGCCGCTGCTTTAACATGGCTGTCCGGAAGTACGTATGCAACTGGCTACGAAGAGCTTCAGCAGTTTCTTCTGCTCCCGCTTGCCGTAAGTATACCGCTTGCCTGGTATTTAGCGCCTTCCTTAAATGTGCTTGCGCTCGGTGACCAGACAGCGATCGCTCTTGGAGAGCGTTTAACCTTTGCCCGTTGGGCCGCTGTGCTGCTTGCCACCTTCTGTGCCGCAATGGCAGTAGCTGCCGTTGGCACAATAGGCTTTATCGGGCTTGTGGCACCTCACTTAGCCCGTATGCTTGTTGGACAGGATTACATGCGCATTTTCCCTGTAGCCCTGTTTATCGGCGGCTCTCTTCTGGTGTTTTCCGATACGATCGGACGCACCGTACTCGCCCCTGATGAAATCCCATCGGGGCTCGTGGCTGCTGTGATTGGCACTCCATTCTTTTTATGGCTGATGCACAGAAGTTCTAAATCGTAATGATCATACAGAAAGAAAGCCAGGAACCCGTGAAAGGAGTTCCTGGCTTCACTTATTTTTAATTCGTCTGTGATAAGTCCGTGGCAGAAGCAGGGGTGCGCTCGATTAAATCATACGTCATACACAGGGGTTTGCCGCTCTTTGGATCGGTTACCACGTGAGCATCAATGCCAAATACCTGCCGGAGCACATTTTTACAGATAACGTCATTCGGACATCCAATACACTGTACTTCTCCGCTGCACATGGCAATTAAATGATCAGAAAAGCGGGCAGCATGATTTAAATCATGAAGCACCATTACAATCGTTCGGCTTTCTTTCTCATTCAGCTTTTGAAGCAGTTCAAGAACCTCAAGCTGATGGGCCATATCCAGGTAAGTAGTCGGCTCATCGAGCAGCAGCAGGTCCGTATCCTGGGCAAGGGCCATTGCAATCCAGGCCCGCTGACGCTGGCCCCCGGATAGGGAATCGAGCGTGCGATCCGCAAATTCTAAAACTCCCGTGTCTTTCATGGCCTCCTGAATAGCCTCGTGGTCCTCTGAAGTTAATTTCCGGGTACGCTTGCGATGTGGATGCCGGCCGAATGACACCAGCTGTTCCACTGTCAACGTAAGCGGAATATCCGGAGTCTGAGCAAGCATTGCCATGTTTTTGGCTACATCTTTTGTTTTCATTTCATGAATGGATTTACCGTCTAAGTACACGCCGCCTTCTTCAGGGGTCAGTATACGGGACAGGGATTTCAGGATCGTGGATTTCCCACAGCCGTTTGGCCCGATAATAGAAGTAATTTTTCCTTCGGGTATGTCAACGCTGATATTTTTCAGGACTTGTTTATTTTCGTAAGAAACGTCTACTTGCTCTGCTTGAAGTCTTGCCACCGTCGCAAGCCCCTTTCTTTTCTGCAATCTTAATCTTATTCCAGGCCGTTTATAAAATTGATAATGATTTTCATTTAAAATTATAACGATTTTGAGTTAAAATAGCAAACAGATGTACAAATTTATTATGGAGGCGGATTCTGCTATGACTCTTCGTGAGCTTGATCATAAGCTGGACATGTTAAAATCAGATTATGTACGCATACAGGGGGATTTGGAAAAACTAGAATCTTTCGGAGGCAACACAGACGGCATTATGCGCGAGCTCGACATTCTTGAAAAGGAAATGCATGAGATTAATACACAAATTAGGGAATACAATAAATAAGCGGGCCGCGACTGGCCCGCTTTTCTTTTATCGCGAATTATTTCTCTAAATATCTTCTCGCACCCGCATACTCATCTGCATACCCGGAATCTTCCAGATTTACGATTTCAACTGCGCTCCGGGAATTCGGTGAATGAATCATGTCACCATCACCGATGTACATACTGACGTGGTGCACGCATCCTTCTTTTAAGAAAATTACGCAATTCTTATTTGTATTTATCATTTGCTTTTAAGCTTTCAGTCAGTTTTCTAATGCTGAAAAAGGGGAAGACATATTAGAGTAAAGATACGAAGATTTAGGAGGAGTAGTATGTCACAAGTTGAAAATATTTTATTTAACCAACAGCATATAAGCAACCACATTTTTAAAAACAAGCTGATTGTCGCTCCGATGACACGGATTAGCGCAGATGACGATGGTACGCCGAATGACCGTATGCGCAGGTACTATAAGCGTTATGCTCTCGGCGGCTTTTCCGCTGTTATTTCGGAGGGGATTTACACCGATGAGATCTACAGCCAGGGATACGCCAATCAGCCCGGACTCGCCAATGCACATCATCAGGAAGGATGGAAGCCGATTACTCAAGCAGTCAAAGAGCATGGAAGCAAAATGATTGCCCAACTCATGCATGCCGGCGCCCAGTCTCAGTATAATCAGTACACAAGCGAAACAGCTTCCGCTTCCCCTGTGCAGCCTCCCGCTGAAAAAGTATCTTCCTACGGCGGCCAGGGAGCTTTTCCCGTTCCGAAAGCTATGGACGAAAATGATATGGATGCTGCTAAGCAGGGGTTTGTACAGGCAGCCCTCCGCGCCGTAGAAGCAGGATTCGACGGTGTAGAGCTTCATGGGGCGAATGGCTATCTGCTTGATCAGTTTCTTTCTGAATCCACTAACAAACGTACAGACCAGTACGGCGGTCCTGTAGAAAACCGCGTACGCTTTCTTACTGAAGTCATCGAAGCTGTGCGCGAGGCTATCGGTCCAGTTCCTGTTCTCGGCATCCGTATTTCGCAGGCCAAAGTTACAGATGGCTCTTACCGCTGGCCTGGAGGGGAAGCAGACGCCACAGTCATATTCTCCGAGCTCGGAAAGACGCCACTCGATTATATTCATACTACGGACGGCGACGGCCTCGGCGAAGGCTTTGGAAATGACACCTTAAGCATGGCCCAGGCGGCTAAAGAATACAGTGGCCTGCCCGTCGTTGCCAACGGAAATCTGGGAGATCCCGAAAAATCCTCCCATGCCATTAATGAAAGTGCTGCTGATTTCGTTTCTCTCGGCAGAACTGCCCTGGCTAATCCCGACGCTCCCCACCGTATTCTCCACGGTCAATCGATGAACAGCTTCGATCCTTCTCTTATTATGCAGCCGCTTGCTAATGTGAAGGAAGCAGAACTTGAACAAAACATCTTCAAAGAATAAAAACAGGGAGAGGCCGGATTGGCCTCTCCTATTGTGCAGGGGTTGCGGAAACGAGAAATCGTATTTTTTTCTCCCCTAACTTAATTTTTACAGGTGTTTCCGTATAAACCTCTCCGTCGGTGTCTGCCTGTTTTACTGGATCTGTAGTCAGCTCAATATCTCTGCCAAGCACGTGCTCAATAGGACTGTTTTCATTGTCAATTTCCTTAGTCCCCATTGTTGCAAAAAATTCTCTCATCAGGCTGTTGCCGCCTTCCGGGATAATAAAGATTTCAAACTGCTCATCCTGCATCGAGGTGTCTCCTACCGGCACCTGGTTTGTACCGATGGAGTGGCCATTCATGATCAGAATCATTACCGCTTCCCCAGTATAGTTTTCTCCGTCAATTTTCATTTGATAAGAAAACACTTCCGGATTCTGAACAGTTTGCAGGGTGCTGATAAAATAGCTTAACTTTCCGATAGCCCCTTTTAAGTTTTCATCAATGTTTTCCGACGTTTCCACAATCAAGCCTATTCCGTAAAAATTAGCAAAGAAACGCTCGTTCATGGAACCTATATCGATTTCTTTCGTATTTTTTTCAAGCATATCTGTCATAGCCCGTTTTGGATTCTGTGCCAAACCGAGAGATCTTGAGAAATCATTACAGGTGCCGTACGGGAGTACACCTACATCAGGAGCATATGGTGACTCCATCAATCCGTTGATGCTTTCATGAATTGTCCCATCGCCGCCGGCAATAAATACCGCCTCTACCTGTTCATCTATCGAAGCGCACGTTTCACGCACATCGTCTTTGGATTGTGTCTGCCTTACAACCAGCTCCACAATGGAAGTACCCCATACCTGGATAAATGTATTTAACTGCTTTTGTTTTTCATTAACGTCTTTGTTTCCGTTAATAATAAGTAAAGCTTTTTGATACATATGAACGTCTCCCCTATCCTGTCAAATACACGGCTTCATATTTAGAAGACGCTAACCGTATATTCCCATTTCCAGAGAGAAAAAAACAAGGGAGATGCTTGCTATTTGCAGTGCAGAATCATTCTCCTGGTGCCAGTATATAAATTAGACCAATACATGCGCTCTGCTTCGGGCGGGCAGGGCTGGCGTCTCCATACCGATTTCATGCTTGCGCTTTCCGTATATGTCAAAACATGCACTTCCTTCGGGTTTTTTCCGGTAAGCCAGGCCCCTCCTTTTTCGAGAGAAATAAACCGTGCTCCCTGCAGGGTTTTTATGTTCCCGTAAGCCCTCAGGCATTCATCCATCAGGGCTGCATACAGCACAACTTTTTGCGACTCCTGCTCCGGCGAGGAAATACCGATTTTTTTCCAGTGTTTTTTTACGCACTTTACTACATCCAGCTGACTCTCAATCTTTTCTCCAGTTAATTCTTTCATTGTACTCTGAATAATAGAAATAAATAAATCATCAATTTCAGGCGCTATTCTTTTCGCATGATGCTGTTTTTTCATCTCTGTACCACTCCTTCATTAATCACATTTTTGAAGCATCGGACACTTTGCACACACTTCGTCACTGTTACTCAATGCTTTATAAATAGAACACCAGGACCTTTTCGCATAACAGATAGGTACATTTTGATTTTTGGCCCGCTCCTTTAACTTGGCGGAAACATTGTGGTTGATGAAATCAGTAAGCACAAGCACCAGATCAATATTTGGCGGAATTTCCTTTTGCACCATTTTTACTTTGCGCCCGCTGACATGCTTGATGTCCTGAAAGCCTAATTCTTTTAACCGGTCGGGAATGGCCCCCAGTCTGTCTGCTCCAATGATCATCAATCCGTCCATGCTTATCCTCCTATTTGAAAATAATTCTCATTTATTATGTATAGTTTATTGAAAACGATTCTCAATGTCAATGTTTATTCCTGAGTCCGAAGTTTTTATTCTGCCTTTATGTGGAATATACTTGAGAGAGTATGCCCCCAGTCAGTCAAAAAGGAGGTACTTGCATGAAAAGCCGCGAAGAAGTTCATATAGAAACATTTACCGTGGAAGATGACGGTACAATACCTAATCATCCGAGTTTTCCTGTGCTCGTTTATAAACAGACTGTTACCGGCTCTGAGGATGTTAAAGAACTTTTTAATAAAAATAACTGGCTGGGAGCATGGAAAGGAAGTGTATTTAAATACCATCATTATCACAGTAATTCGCATGAGGTGCTTGGCTGCGTAAGTGGTTCCGCCCTTTTGCACATAGGTGGCGAACAGGGACGGCAGCTTAATGTAAAAAACGGCGACATATTGATTCTTCCCGCTGGATACGGCCATAAGCTCATTGAGCAGAGTGAGGACTTTGCAGTTATTGGTGCTTATCCAGGCGGCTCGGATTATGATATGTGTACCGGTGACCCTTCCGAGCGCCCGGAAAAAATTAATAATATTTACCGCGTTCCTCTACCCGATTCCGATCCCGTTTTCGGGTTAGACGGACCACTATTTACTTATTGGAAAAACTTTTCATAAACGAAAGGAAGCTAGTATAAAATGGCGACGAAAACGAGACAAATACTCCTGCACGAAAGACCAAAAGGCCTCCCTGACAAAAACACATTTGCATTTAAGCATATAGAAATAGGTGCTCCGGCTGAAGGAGAAGTACTTCTTCAAATGATTTACATTTCTGTGGATCCTTATATGAGAGGAAGAATGGACGACCGCGAATCATACGTCCCTCCTTTTCCGCTTCACAAACCAATTGCCGGCGGCGCCATTGCGAAGGTGGTTGAAAGCCGTGACGATTCTTTAAACAAAGGTGACTACGTGACCGGCAACCTGCCGTGGCAGCAATACGTTAACGTGAGTGCTTCAGATGTACGGAAGGTCCAGGCGGAAGCGGCTCCGGTTTCTGCGTATTTAAACGCTGTCGGCATGCCCGGACTCACTGCCTATTTCGGAACGCTCAGCATCGGTCAGCCCAAGCAGGGAGAAACGCTCGTCATTTCCGGCGGCGCCGGCGCTGTTGGTTCACTTGCCGGCCAGATTGCCAAAATGCAGGGCGCCCGGGTGGTCGGCATTGCCGGTACTGATGAAAAACTGGATTATATGAAAAGCATTGGCTTTGATGAAGTGATTAATTACAAAACAGAGGATTTAACAAAAGCCATTAAACGGACGTGTCCCGACAAAGTAGACGTATACTTCGATAACGTTGGGGGCGAAATGAGCGATATTGTGCTCGATCATTTAAATAAATTTGCCCGTGTGGTTCAGTGCGGAGCGATCTCTACGTATAATGATCCGGACAATTACGGGCCGAGAGTCCAATTCAAGCTCATTAAATCAAGCGCATTGATGAAGGGCTTCATTGTAGGCGATTACGCTGATGAATTTGAAGAAGCCACCAAACAGCTTGCAGCCTGGGTAGCTTCCGGGGACCTGCAGTATGAAGAAACAATTCTCACCGGATTTGATCGTATTCCGGAAGCATTTATCGGCTTGTTCACCGGCCGGAACACGGGCAAGCTGCTCGTGGATGTGTCCCAATAAACCAAAACTCCGCTGCTTTCACGCACCGCCGGAGGGACATTACAAAAAAGCCGCCTATCCAATTTATGGACAGGCGGCTTTTTTTGTATTTTCATTAATTTAAGGACGGACCTGAAGGCTTCCGAACAGTCTGTTTTCCTCTCGACTGTTCCTTCAGCTCCTCTTTCTTTTTTACTTCATGGTTGCTTGGAGGACTCAGGCTGAGAATTTTGTCTCCTGCCTCAGGCTTTATTGCATTATCAAGAGCAAAGAATTCCAGGCGTCCGGTCGGTTTTTGGATGCCGATCAGCACTACATCCTCCGCCCGGTCATTTAAATATGAATTGTACGGGTATTCTTTTGTTAAAGACGTTAATTTAAATACGTAGCCTGCATCTACTTTCCAGTTCAGCTCTTCAAACGTCGCGCCTTTTTCGAACAGGACACGGCCTCCGACCTTTCTCATCAGCTCATCGGGTTCATTCCGGTCTGATTGATGCCAGCTGAGCTGAAACAGATCCTTCCTTCCGAATTCCGGGACAAAGGTGGTGCACACGAGCGAATTATACGAATCCCGGTCAGTGGCCGCGATAATCTTATTATAGGGAGTCATGTCCAGGGAATACTCTGACTGCTCGGAGAGAATTTCTCCCCGGTAGTAAGCAATTCCGGCTTTACGGGCGTTGAACAAATGTTCAAACGAGGAGTCGGCAATCAGTACCGGCACATTCATTTCCTTGAGCTTTTGGGCAAGGCTTGTAGTGAAGGAGCTTCCTCCCACAAACAGAACTCCCGGAAGTCCCTCTTTTGAAAGATTTAACTTTCTTGCAAGCGGCCCAATTGTAAACCCGTGGAAGCATACAGTCGCAAACACGAGGGCAAATGTAAGCGGAGTAATGATGGAAGCCCCAGCGTAATTGTATTCTTCAAGGACATTCGCAAAATACCCTGCTACCGTCAAAGCCACAATCCCCCGGGGAGCGATCCAGCCGATAAGGGCTTTTTCCCCGAATGTTAAATCGGTCCCCATGGTCGACAGCCAGATCGAAAGCGGGCGAACTAAAAACAGCATCAAAAGAACGTATGCAATAATTTGCGGATCGAAAATCTGCATCAGCGTAGCCCGGTCGAGTGATGCTGTCAGCATAATAAATATACCGGAAATCAGCAGTACAGAAATATTTTCTTTAAAGTGCTGCATATCGCTAATGGAGCTGATATGAAGATTTGCAAGCGTCATCCCCATCGCAGTGACAGCCAACAGCCCCGTTTCATGCATGACCACGTCCGAAATGACAAAGCTTGCAATCACCATCGACAGAACGACCGGCGACTTCAGAAACTCCGGCACATGTCCACGTTCAAAGGTCCATCCGATAATTCTGCCGAATAGAATCCCCAGAAAAACAGCAAACAACGAGGCCATAAAGAAATTGACGAGCGAGACAAAGGTGGACTCTTCGGAGGTAAAAGTGCGGATAATTTCAAACGCAAATACTGCCAGGAGAGCACCAAACGGGTCAACGACAATCCCTTCCCATTTAAGTATCCGCGCCGGCCTCGGCTTCAGCTTGGCCTGCCGGAGAAGCGGCAGAATGACAGTAGGGCCCGTAACGATCAGCAGGCCACCGATAATAAAGGATACTTCCCATGATAGCCCAGCCACAAAGTGGGCTGTTAATGAACCAAGTATCCAGGCCAGAAAAGCTCCTATTGTAATGATGCGATACACAGGCTTTTGAAGCCCCTTAAGCCCCCTGAAATCAAGATTCAGGCTTCCTTCAAATAAAATTATGGCTACGGCAATCGATACGATGGGACCATATAGATCGCCAAATGCTTCGGAAGGATTAATCAGGCCAAATATCGGCCCGATCAAAAGCCCGGCAACAGACATAACGACTATGGCCGGCAGCCTGGAGAACCAGGCAAGCCACTGGGAGCCTATTCCGACGGCACCGATCAGCATTAGTTGAAACAATAGAGAGTCCAGCATACTATTTTCCCTTCTTTCCACTCCCATTTTTTATCTTTGGGTTTAATCTTATATGTAATTTATATTCCTTTCACTTTTTAATCACTTGAAATAAAAAGATACTATACTAAACCCTATCGTTTCAATCAAAGCAGTTTATAAAACTATATTTTTTCATAAAAAAGCACGCTTTTAAACAAAGCATGCTTTTCTTTACCGCTCCTCTATTTCTTCTTGAATGGCCTGCCCGAGATGACGTCCCGGCTCATCGATTCTGCAGTAGATCCGGTCTCCGGGCCGGCAGTCCTTCAAGGCCATCGGCTCGTATTGATCCGTCATTAAATAAACGCTGTCTGCCCACTGCAGAGTAGCTGACAAATTTACCTCCCCAGCGCGGACCTTCACTCTCACGAGTTCGCGTTTTTCAATTTTCACCCTGCCTACCGGCACCTGACGTGAAGATGTTCCTTCGTACACAGTCACCGGCTCATCATGCTCTATTTCTGCGAGATACCTTGTCTTCTCTTCTTCAAAAATATACTGGTGCACAGCGCCCGCATTGATACGAAACACGCGGGCTGGATACGTACTGGTTGTACGGTTTTCCGAAAGCGTATAAACGTATCCGTGCCCTGTGTCTCCGACAAGCAGACCTTCAGCTGGAGATAAAATATCTGCTGCGTCTATACACACACGTGATCCTTCTCCCATCGGCTCTATTGCTTCCACAATACCAAGCTTCCATACATCATTTTCCATCATACTCATCAGCACCCACTGCTTCCGGAGGAGCTTTTGCCTTCTTCCTCCATTTTCATTTTGTGTTCTCTCCCCCATTTTTCAAGTTCCCGAAGGAGGGATTCGAGCGACTCCCCGTAGCTTGTCAGGGAATATTCCACTTTTGGTGGGACTACCGCGTAAGCGTGCCGCAATACTAAGCCGTCATGCTCAAGCTCCTTGAGCTGCTTGATTAATGTCTGATGATTAATCTGCTGCAGCTGCTGTTTAATCTCACTGAAACGAAGCGTTTTTCCGACCAGTTCCATAAGAATGACTGCTTTCCATTTTCCGCATACTTTATCGAGCGTAATTTTAATATTTTCTCTTTCTTCTATGGTCATTCTTTCACTCCTTTAATCTAAAAAAAGACACTACTATATATTCGAATATAAGTATGTGCAAATATATTATATGTAGGTATTATAACCTTAAAGTCAAGTGAATAAACGTTTAGAGCCTGTTTCTTCAAAAAAAGCAGCAGCCTCTTTTAAGAGACTGCCGGTTTTTACTGTTCTTCTGCTATTTCTGAAAGCTCGGCCCAGCGTGTCATTGCCTGGTCCAGCTTTTCATTAGTTTCCTTCTGGATGTTAGACCACTTTTCGATGGCCGCGAGGTCGCTGCCGCTCTGCTCCATCTGCTGCTCTGCTTCCGCCAGTTCCTCTTCAAGACGAGCAATACGCTCTTCAATCTGGTCCCATTCCTGCTTTTCTTTATAGGACATTTTTTTCTTCTCCCCAGCTGCGCTCCTGAAAGCTGATGCCTCCGGCTTCTTCTCTTTACTTAGCGCCGGACGAGAAGCATCCTTTTCTGAACTCATAAATTCTGAGTAATTTCCCTCGAATAAGGTAACCTGGGATGATTCATTAAATACAAACAGCTTTTCAGCTACCCGGTCAAGAAAATAGCGGTCGTGGGAAACGGTGACGACTACGCCCGGGAACTGCTGCAGGTATTCTTCAAGTACGCTGAGCGTCTGCACATCCAGATCGTTCGTCGGCTCGTCCATAAACAATACGTTCGGCTCGGTCATTAAAATACTGAGCAGGTAGACCCTCTTTTTTTCTCCGCCGGACAGCCGTGAAATATACGTCCACTGGTCTTCCCGTTCGAATAGAAAGCGTTCCAGCATCTGCTCAGCCGAAATACTTTCACCGTTAACAGTATAAATAACTTCGGCAATATCGCGAATATATTCGAGCACACGTTTGGATTCATCCAATTCTTCCTGCTGCTGCGAATAGTAGCCAAGCTTTACGGTCGGACCGTACACTACATCCCCGGCATCAGGGTCGATCCGGTTGGCAAGAATGTTTAAAAGCGTCGTTTTTCCAGTTCCGTTTGGACCGACGATCCCTATTTTTTCTCCAGGGGTAAACATATAGTTAAACTGGGAAAACATATTCTTTTCTCCGTAGGACTTTTCCAAATCCTCCGCCTCTATTACTTTCTTTCCAAGTCTTGTAGACCCTACCGGAACCTGAAGCTCTTCTTTCTTCAGCGGGCCCTCCTGCTGTTTCAAAGACTCCGCGCGCTCTTTCCGGGCTTTTTGTTTTGTGCCGCGAGCTTTCGGCTGCTTCTGGAGCCAGGCTAGCTCCCGCTTTAATGTGTTCTGCCGTTTTGCTTCGGCGTGCGCTTCATTTGCTTCGCGCTCGGCCCGCTTTTCCAGAAACAGTTCATAGTTGCCGTCATATTCATACAGACGGCCGCGCTCCAATTCAAAGATTTTATTCGTTACTCTGTTTAAGAAATAACGGTCGTGTGTGACTAATATTAAAGCTCCGTTATAATTGGACAAATATTTTTCAAGCCAGTTAATGGACTCGTCGTCGAGATGGTTTGTCGGCTCGTCAAGAATAAGAATGTCACAGTCCTGAATGAGCGCCCGGGCAATGGAAGCTCTTTTACGCTGGCCGCCGGAAAGTTCATTAATTTGTTGGTTATAGACCGTCAGCCCCAGTCTGTTTAAGACCTGCTGGGCGACAGTCCCTGCTTCCCATGCCCCGAGCTGGTCCATCTTCTGCTGGGCCTTCATCCACTGTTCCTGTGCAGCTTCACTTTCGGGCTCCTGCTCCAGACGGGCCTGAGCTTTTTCGTAATCTTTCACTGCTTTCATGATATCGGAAGAGCCTTCATACAAATAATCAATCAGATTTTCTTCCTCCGGCAGCTCGGGGTCCTGTGGAAGGTATTCAATTCTCAGCTGCTTGGAGTGCTGAAGCTTTCCTTTTTCCGAAGCATCAATTTCAGAAATCACGCGGAGAAGCGAAGATTTCCCTGTACCATTAACGCCTATCAGCCCGATACGGTCTCCGGGCTCGATCGTAAATGAAATATGGTCAAACAGCACCTTGGTGCCGGTTGTCTGGTATAGATTTTCTGCTACAAGCAGACTCATGTTCTCACCGTTCCTTTCTCGTCCTTTCCTATCTTAGCATACTTGCTCGTGCTTCTGAAAAACACAGGGCTGTTTAAAGTCCCAGCAAACAAAAAAGCACTTCCCATCAGGCTGGGAAAGTGCTCTTATGCGAAAAATTAGATTTAGGAAAGATCCATTTTTTTCTTTTTGTTTCTTGGCGGACGGCTGTTTTTATTGGAGCCGTGGCCCTGCGGGCGCTTTTGCTTATATTTCGAAGAAGGCTTGCCCTGGCCTTTGGAGCCCTTGTTGCGAAGCGGTGCTTCCGAAGTAAGCTTTACCGGCTCTTCTTTCAGCTCGCGTGAGTTCATTTTCAGCGCCGCTGCTACGATTTCTTTTGCCTCGTATTCGTTAAGCAGCTCTTCTGCTGTACGCTCCCAGTACTCGTTATCATCGTCTTGCATTGATCCGACCAGCTTTTGTACAGCCTGTTGGGTACGCCCTTCAACTGCATCATTTCTCGTCGGCTTAGGAGCCTTTTTCAGCTTAGCCTGCACGGTCTTTTCGATAAGGCGCAGGTGCGTCATTTCTCTCGACGGTACGAAGCTGTAGGCTACGCCTTCGTTTCCTGCCCTTCCTGTACGTCCGATCCGGTGCACATAGCTTTCCGGGTCCTGTGGAAGATCAAAGTTGTAGACGTGAGTAACGCCGCTTACGTCAATGCCGCGGGCAGCTACGTCTGTTGCGATCAACAGCTCAATCGTGCCTTTTTTGAACTTCTGGAGCACTTTGTCTCTTTGAGCCTGCTTCATGTCACCATGAATGCCTTCTGCTGCATAACCGCGTCTTGATAAAGCTTCAGCGAGTTCATCCACGCGGCGCTTCGTACGTCCAAAGACAATCGCAAGCTCCGGCGGGGTATAATCGAGCATATTACAAAGAGTCTCGAACTTTTCCTGTTCGTTCACTTCAATATAATACTGATCGATTTTCGCCACTGTCATGCTTTTGTTTTTCACTTGAACCTGTTCAGGATTAGTCATGAATTTATCTGCTACGCGCTTCAGCTTTGGAGGCATTGTAGCCGAGAATAAAAGCATCTGTCTAGGCTCTGGGATATCCTTTAAGATTTCTTCAATGTCATCTACAAATCCCATACTGAGCATTTCGTCAGCTTCATCAAGCACAACTGTATTCATTTTTCCGAGGTCAATCGTTTTTCTCCGCACGTGATCCATTAAACGGCCCGGTGTTGCTACAATAATTTGCGGCTTTCTTTTCAGCGCTTTGATTTGGCGCTGAATATCCTGTCCACCGTAAACGGCTACTGCTGTAACACGTTTATGCTTCCCGAGGCGGTTTAATTCTTCGGATACCTGCACAGCAAGCTCTCTTGTAGGTGCAAGCACAATGCCCTGTGGAGCGTTAGCTGTTTTATCAGCTGCTTCAAGAAGCGGTATGCCGAAAGCCGCAGTTTTTCCTGTACCAGTTTGTGCCTGGCCAATAATATCTGTTCCGTTCTTCGCTTTTGGAATAACTTCCGATTGTATGGGTGTTGCTTCTTCAAATCCCATCTCTTCAATAGCTTGAAGAATAGGCGATTCCAATCTTAGTTCTGAAAATAAAGTCAAGTATATATTCCCCTTTTATGCTTATTCGATCATTTCGTATGAACTAATTAACATTACCATATTCATGAAAAAAAATCTATCTAATTTTCATATTCCATAGAAATTAACTACGAATTCATACTGATTATTTAATTGTAATGAAAACGTAACATAAACTACATTGAACAGTTTATGCAAATGACGATATAATTAAATTACAAAATTTTCATTTAATTACGCATATAAATATGTAAGGAGGACGGGCAAATGGCTGTGGGGAACAAATTTGCATATTTTGTTGACCGTTCCGGAAGGCAAGTCACGGTGGGAACACTCAAGGATATCGAACAAATGGATTTAGGCCGTGGGCAGATTTATTATTGCGATTCTGAACAGGAGCTCCTCCAGGGTGTTAAAGAGTATTACCATAAAGAGTGTATCATCACCCTCCGTTCTCCAATGAATGATTTTAAAGAAAACCTTTCACGTTAACCTCTGCCCTGCTTTCCCTGAAAGCAGCGGTATACATATAAAGAGGGCCCGCTTTTTTGCGGGCCCTCTTTACGTCTTTATTTCACTTCAGATTGAACTTTCACTTCAATGTTGTTTCGTGTAGCTTTGGAATAAGGGCAGTATTGGTGGGCAAGGTCCACTAATTCGTCTGCTTCCTCTTTTGATACACCGCTGATTTCTACTGTAAGTTCAGCAGCCAACTGGAACATTCCATCGGATTCGTCTTTCTGCAGACTTACAGCTGCAGTTGTCTTAGAAGAAACGTCTTTATTTTTCTTACTTGCCTGAAGGTTCAGCATGCCATCGAAGCAGGCTGCATAACCTGATGCAAAGAGCTGTTCCGGATTGGACCCTGATTTGGAAGAACCTGAACCCGGCTGTTCCAGATTCACATCAATCATTCCATCTTCAGAACGGACATGTCCTTCACGGCCACCTTCTACAGTAGCTTTCGAAGTAAATATTGTTTCTGCCATACATAACTCCTCCATTCAACTTAATAACGATTGTTTCCAATAGTAACTATACACTTTTACTCCATTTTTTAAACATCCAGCGTTCCAAAGTAATTTCTTCGGACGCCTTTCACATAAGCTGAAGAAATAGTAAATACGGCAGTTGCCCGCAGCGGGAAGCTGTTATAGAATCATTGAAGATTAAAATTAACTGTCAGAGGCTTTTCATTTTGAATAACAAATCCACAATAAAGGAGTCGGCGAAATTATGAATCAGGACTTCCCATTAAAAACCCCTACTAATTCTTTACTGCTCACAGCAGTTGATCATACCCGTGTCGGAGTTATCATTACTGATCCGGATATAGAAGATAACCCTATCATCTATACGAACAGTGGTTTTTGCAATTTAACCGGTTATTCCGCCGGAGAAATTCTTGGAAGCAACTGTCGTTTTCTTCAGGGGCCGGAAAGCGACATTCATACTATTGAGCGTATGAGAGAAGCACTAAAAACATACGAACCTCTTTCCGTCGAAATTATTAACTACCGGAAAGATGGCACTAAATTTTGGAACGAACTCCACATCGATCCTGTATATGAACCGGAAGAAGATAAAAATTATTTTATCGGAGTGCAAAAAGATATTACGAAACAAAAGAATGCAGAAAAAGATGCTTCAGAGTATTTCAATGAAATTAATCTTCTGTCCACCCCCATCGTTCCAATCATTAACAGCGTTTACGCCATGCCACTAATCGGCAACGTCGACGAGCAGCGGCTGAAGATTATTTTCACAAATATTACTGACGTTATTCATAACTCCAAAGTAGAAACACTCATCGTCGACCTTTCCGGTCTTTCTACATTAAATGATGATATTATGAAAGGAATCTTCACTTTAAATGATCTCCTAAAATTGCTTGGCACTGAATTGATTGTCACCGGCATTTCACCAAGTCTTGCGGTACGATCCAAGGATATGGACTTCGATTTCTCCACTTTCCAGACCTTCGGCACAGTAAAAGATGCTATTCGTTTCAAACAGCGGAACAGCTGATATTGATGTCATTAAAATTGATTCGCAAAATGTATTGCTATTGTTTGGAGCACATGATATGATTAACTTACTATTTTGATCCGTTAGTCAGAACAAGGTTAGGGTTTTAGCTTCCGAACTTGGTATTATGCGGTTTGCAAGATAAGTAACATTTGTGCCATGAGGCACGCAGGAGGATTATTTTTATGGAACAAGGTACAGTTAAGTGGTTTAACGCAGAAAAAGGTTTTGGCTTCATCGAACGCGAAGGTGCAGACGATGTTTTCGTTCACTTCTCCGCTATCCAGGAAGAAGGCTTTAAAACCTTAGAAGAAGGACAAACGGTAGAATTCGAAATAGTAGAAGGCGACCGCGGCCCACAGGCTGCAAACGTCACTAAAAACTAATTAAACCATACAAAGCCGCTCTCTTTCGGGAGAATGGCTTTTTCTTTTCAAAAGAATTACCCATTCTTTAATATTTAAATATTAAAGTCTGTTGCTATAATTTGAGTGACATGATACAATGAGATTACTATTTTGATCCGTTAGTTTGAACAAGGTTAGGGTTTTAGCTTCTGAACTTGGAACTATGCGGTTTGCAAGATAAGTATTATTTGTGCCACAGGGCACGCAGGAGGATTATTTTTATGGAACAAGGTACAGTTAAGTGGTTTAACGCAGAAAAAGGTTTTGGCTTCATCGAACGCGAAGGTGCAGACGATGTTTTCGTTCACTTCTCCGCTATCCAGGAAGAAGGCTTTAAAACCTTAGAAGAAGGACAAACGGTAGAATTCGAAATAGTAGAAGGCGACCGTGGCCCACAAGCTGCAAACGTCACTAAAAACTAATTAAGCCATATATGAACCTCTCTCCTTTTTGGAGAGAGGTTTTTTCTTGTTGATTTCAACATGCGGACACACAAAAAGGAATACCCGGCTTCCGGGTATTCCTGCTGCATGGTGCTCTTTTTAGTATTAGCGGCGTCTAAACGTTTCAAGAAATGCATGTACAATCTCTACCGATTGAAAAGCAAAAATGCTGAGTGCCGAAAGGGATAAGAGCCCCATTATGACAAAGCGCATGTTCTGAACCAGATGCAAAGCCCACATGATTACCCCTCCTTTGATATATATCTATCATACTCTCCTGTCACACGTTTGCAACAATTTTATGTTATTTTCTAACATATCTCCTGCCTTACTGCAGTTCAATGAATCTTTATCGTTTTTAGAGCTGGTTTTAATTAAAAGGAAACCATTTTTTCACTTTATTCTTCCAATACCTTACAGAAATATATTCAAACACATAGGTTAAAATTAAGCCATATAAAATGACCCCAAACAAACTCAGCACTACCATTGTTCCCTGACCGACCGCTGTAACCGGCTCAATGTTAGAGCGCCCAAACATAACAAGCGCCATAAGCACGCTCAAAGCAGAAGTCCAAAGCGAGTCTGCCGGCGGTTCAATACCCCAAACCCAAAGTACAAAACAAATGTACAATATTAAAATACCGCCCCAAACATAATATTGGTGCTGACGGCTTAAATAACGAATAAGCGGCATCGTGTAGAATTTGGTGATCGTCTTGAGGCGGAAAAGGTGAATAATTCGTGCCAGGCGTGCGAATTGAAAGATCGCATCTGCCGGTATAATTGCTATTAATAAAAAAGGGTGGGATTTTACAAATTCCCATTTCTTTTCTGCACGAAAAAAACGGAAAGCATAATCAAGCGTAAATAACGCCCAGGTTGTCCAAATAATATAACCGGATACTTCTGTCTCGTACCAGATCGTCCCTACAGAGAGAATGGCAAGTATAACCATAATCGCCTCGTATAATCGCTGTCCGAACCCCTGATCTTTTTCTTCGCTCATTATCGACGACTCACTTTCCTGCCCGTTATCTTCTCAGCTTTATTTAATCGTACTATTCTATGAAAAAAACAGCAAATTTTCTATTGCACAATTCGCTGTTACTGGTTATAATAGAATTTGTCTTGCGGATGTGGCGGAACTGGCAGACGCGCACGGTTCAGGTCCGTGTGAGCTTACGCTCTTGGAGGTTCGAATCCTCTCATCCGCACCAATTCTTATATAACGAACACACCAGGCTTTACAGGCTGGTGTTTTTTTATGCTCTTTTTCCCTTTATTTTAGCACGTCGCTCTTTTGAGAGCATCTTTTGTTATTAGTGTAAGCAGTTGGCGAAGACGGGTATTAAAATTACAGCACTAATCAATAACTATATGTCAGGAGGATCAAGGTGAGCAGACAATTAGCAGAATGGCTTAAAGCCTCCAATTACAGTATTGTAATGACCGGTGCCGGAATGTCTACGGATAGCGGACTCCCTGATTTCCGGTCTGCGTCAGGCCTCTGGAACAATTACGACCCAAAACAACTTGCCACAGTTGAAGCACTCGAACATCAAAACGAAGTATTCACAAAGTTTTATCAATGGCGACTGCAGTCCCTTCTGGATGCATCGCCAAATAAAGGACATAAGATCTTAGCTCAATGGGAACAACAGAACCTTCTCCAGCACGTAATCACTCAAAACGTAGACGGCTTTCATCAGGCCGCCGGTCAGCAGCACGTTTCTGCTTTGCATGGCAGCCTGCGGGAAATTAATTGTCATATTTGTGGCCGGCAGGCATCCCAGGAGGATTTTTTAAACGGAGCTTCCCATTGCCCAAATTGCGGAGGCAAACTCAGACCGGGTATTGTCCTATTTGGTGAAATGCTTCCGGAGCAGACTATCCAGCAGGCTCAGGAGGCGACCGCAGCCTGTGATTTATTTATCGTTCTCGGCTCAAGTCTGCAGGTAGCCCCTGCTTCCCTGTTTCCAATAGAAGCAAAGGAAAGCGGAGCCAGGCTTGTTATTATAAATCAGGAAGAAACAGAACTCGATTCATGGGCAGATTTAACATTTCCCGGAGCTTCTATTCAAAACGTGCTCACCGAAACAAACAGGCATTTGTAGCTAAGAGGAGCTTCCAGTCAATGCTGGAAGCTCCTTTTTATGAAACAGTATTAGTTTTCACCTCTAAATGCTCCATTAATGTATGCGCCAGTTCCCGGGCCCCGGACATCTTCTGCCTCCGGATCAAGCTCTACTTTCAGCGGCAAAGCCACTATCTCTGCCCCCTGCTTTTGAAGCTGGTCTCCCATTATGTCGAACGTCTGCCTCCCCACATTTCGAATACATGGTGGAGTTACACGAGCCCAACAGCCCTGTCTGTAAATCTTCCAATAAGCTGTCTATATGTTAAACTGGTAAATGATAATCATTTTCAATATAGGAGGCATTTCTTATGACTGATATAGCCAGCACTCCACTCGCCCAGACAATTCAATCCCGCCGAAGCATTAAAAAATTTACGGACCAGCCAGTAGACAAACAAACCATCCTTGAACTGCTCGAAATATCCAAATGGGCGCCCGATCATGGCGTGCGTGAACCGTGGCGCTTTCTGCTGTTTCTTGGCAGCGGCACGGAGAAACTCGCAGACGCTCTCGCCGATTATCAGGAGCACGAAGGTTCGAAAAAGCCTGAAAAAGTACGGGCGCAAATTTCTGAGCTTCCCGGAGCCCTGCTGGTCGTTAATCAGGCCGAGCAAAAAGTGAAAAAATGGGAGGAAGATTTTGGCGCGGCCTCTACCCTTATCCAAAACTTTCAGCTGTTAAGCTGGGAACAAAATATCGGTATGATTTGGAAAACCGGTGATTATATCTATTCAGACCGCTTCAAGCAATCGCTCGGCATCGATCCGGATGAAACTATTGTCGGCATGCTGCAGCTCGGCTATTTTGAAAAAATACCAAAGGCCAAACCGAGAACGTCCATTGAAGAAAAGATTAAGATTTTTGAGTAAAACCCTCATTTCCATTAAAAAACCTCCCTGGGCGCAGGGAGGTTTTTCGTATTAACAGAACGTATCCTTTGGCTTTGGTACAGAAAGACCAAATAAAGGCCGTAGAAACAAAGCCAGAAATGTGCCGGCTAAGGCAAATACTGCCCATACATACCCGTGCACACTAAAGGAAGCAATGCCGCCAAAGTAAGCACCGATATTGCATCCAAAAGCGAGCCGTGCTCCGTAGCCCATCAAAAGGCCACCGATAATGGAAGCAGAAGCGTTGCCAACCGTCACTTTCGTAAACTTAAACAGTCCACCTGCGGCTGAAGCAATAAACGCTCCTAAAATAACGCCAAAATTCAGTACAGTAGTGGAATCAGCAAAAATTGTCGTCTGCAGCGCCTGCGCGCTTTCTCCGCTCCAATAATCCCAGCTCGAAGCATTGATACCTACAGCCTCGGCAGCTTTGGAGCCCCAAAGTGCAAATGCCGAGGTAATACCCCACGGCTGACCGCGTGTGAGCAGGGTTAAGGCGTTTAATACAGCAAGCACCACTGCCGCAATCATCATAGGCCAGGAACCGCGGAAAATGCGTTTCCATCCGCTTTCTGTTGGCAGTGTAGCCATGGCCGGCGGATTTTTCTTTTTATCAATAATTAAGGTCACTGCAATGACAGCAGCGAAAATGAGCAGGGACACAATCCACGCTCCCGTGTATCCGAGACCGGTCGAGGTCGCCAGCGAAATCGAGCCAAAGGATGGTGTTTCATCTGTCCAGAACGAAAGATGATACGCCCCAACGGTAGACCCGACGATGAAAAAGAGAAGCGTAATAAACATGTTCGTCCGGCCGCCGCCTACCGCATACAGCGTTCCGGAAGCGCAGCTTCCTCCGAGCTGCATCCCGATGCCGAACATAAACGAACCGACGACTACACTCACGCCTACAGGGCTGACGTACCCTGCCACATCTCCCCCGAAAAAGGTCGAACCAAGAGCAAGAATCGGGGCAAACAAGGTGACCGCCACTGCAAGCATCACCATGTGGGCCCGGAGCGCCTGGCCGTTACCTACAGACATTAAGCGGCGAAACGCCGAGGTAAATCCAAACCTGGCATGAAAAAGTGTATATCCCAGAAGCAGGCCAATCGTGAGCAGGAGCGGCTGCACGATTGACTGGGTTAATGCCAAATATAACGTTAAAATAGCAAATACGATTAATCCGCCGGTAACCAGCTTATTCTGCGGGGCCCCCAGTTTCTTGGAAGCTTTTTCGGCAGTCTCCTGCTGGGAAACGGGCTGTACTGTTACTGCCATGATAATCCCCCATTCCTATCTTTTTAGTCAGTTTTACGTTCTTTATCTTAAATATTTTTTTTAATATAGTCAAAGATGTTGCTTTTCTAAATAAAATCTACTATTATTAAAAAGTTGAAACTTAATGGTACTCAAAAAACTTGACCGTTTTAAGGTGGTGAGAGAAATGGATGAAAAGAAAATATACATTCAGCAGACCGCGATGCAGCTGTTTTCCAGTCAGGGGTTCTTTCACACCTCAGTACAGGATATTGCTGAAGCATGCCGGATGTCTAAAGCTTCAATTTATAAAATCTTTCATTCCAAGGAAGATATTCTCGCCCAAATTGTAAGAGATAATTTGAACCATATTATTCACCGTGCCAATTACGCCTGTAATGAACAGTCCAAGCAGCCAAGGGATCAGCTTATTGCCAAGCTGTCGAGGGAAATCGAGGGTCTCGTTGAGCACCGCGAATATGTATGGATGCTTTATCAATCTGCTTCCATTAACAAGCAGTCTGATAATATTAAAGCTCTTTTAAAACAAGGCCAGCTCATTATGGTGAACTGGCACAAGGATACACTTCTCGAGACATTTGGAGAAGATATAGAGCCTTTCGTCTGGGACCTTGCAATATGCATGCAGGGGATGAGCAGAGAAATGATCGCTTTCGCTGAGAAAGTTGACCGTTACAATTTTGATTTCGAGCGGCTCGCTGAAGTATTGGTCACTAATATTGAAAGTATTATCAAACACAAAACCTCCTCTGCTTCAGTATTTTCGAGCGAAGATATGGAGCCATTTAATCTTCAGGGGCATTATGGGGAGATCGATCAGAAGGATCTCTGGGACCGGACCGTCCAACAGGTACGGGCGTTTATTCATTACCGCTTTCCTTCCTATGAAAAAAAGCAGTGGGTGGAAGCGGTCGACCGTTTAAACCAGGAATTCTACGAATCTGAGCCTGAAATGATTGTTATGGAATCTTTGTTTTGTTTTCTCGAGAAAAAGGAGGATCTGCAAATTAATATTAATATCCTGCGGGAGATTATTCAGTAACTTCAGGATCCGGTATCGTTCATTTATTTCGGTTTTCTTGCTATACCGGCTCTTAAAATTGCACAGCCAAGCCCTAAGTCAAGCCTCAAACCGTCAGCGCAAAAAGTCAGATGTTTGTTTTTCTTCAAAACAAGTTTCTTGATTTTTCCTGCAGCTGGCGTTATTATATGCTGATGAAAACTAATAAGTACTTTCAAAACCAATTCGTTTTATAAATAATTTCTGATTGTGAAAAGCATTACACCGAAGGAGGGCTTCTCATGCCTGAAGAAGCAGCTACACAAATACCTGCGAAAACAAGAAATTTAATCATCGCGGTATTTCTTACCGGAGCGTTTATCGCTATTTTAAACCAGACCCTTCTGGCTGTGGCCATCCCTAGCATTATGGCTGATTTAAACGTGAGTGCCAACACAGCCCAGTGGGTTACGACCGTTTTTATGCTCGTTAACGGGATTATGATTCCAATCACGGCCTTTCTTATTGAAAAATTCACTACCCGGGGACTGTTTTTGTTTGCTATGTGTTCCTTTGCCCTCGGGACACTGTTCGCTGCCCTTTCTCCAACTTTTGGCCTGCTTATGGCCGGCCGGGTTATTCAGGGTGTTGGCGCTGGAATTATGATTCCTTTAATGCAGACATCCATTATGACCATGTTCCCTATCTCCCAGCGCGGGCAGGCTATGGGACTTGCCGGACTAGCCATTGCTTTCGCACCGGCATTCGGTCCTACTCTGTCCGGGTGGGTCGTGGATTCGTACTCCTGGAATACGTTATTTTACATTATTCTTCCTATCGCCATTGTAGATATCATTCTGGCTTACTTTTTGTTGAAAAATGTAACGGAGCTTAAACATCCAAAGCTCGATTTATTATCAATTATGCTCTCAACTGCCGGGTTCGGCGGCCTGCTGTATGGATTTAGTGCTGCCGGTAACAGCGGGTGGGGAAGTGCCACAGTGCTCACTACTCTTGCCGTAGGTGCTGTTGCCCTGTTCCTGTTTATATGGAGACAGCTTCATGTGGAAAGACCGATACTCGAGTTCCGGGTCTTAAAAAATCCTATTTTCACATTAACCGTCGTTGTTGCCATGGCCTGTTTTGTTTCTATGGTCGGCTCTCAGACTCTTATTCCTCTTTATGTTCAAAACGCTCGTGGCTTCTCCGCGCTGGATTCCGGGCTGATGCTTTTGCCAGGCGCTCTTTTGATGGGACTGATGAGCCCTGTCACTGGACGCATTTTCGACAAAGTCGGTGGAAGAGGACTCGCAATTACGGGGCTTTCTCTGTTAACGGTGGGCACCATTCCTTATATGTTTTTAACAGAAAGCTCCTCGATCGCCTTTTTAACAGCTATGTTCGCACTCCGTATGCTCGGTGTCGCCATGGTTATGATGCCAATGACAACCGCGGGACTCAATCAGCTTCCTAACTCATTAATCGCCCACGGCACGGCGATGACGAATACGCTGCGCCAGGTTGCGGGCTCAATTGGTACAGCCGTACTGATTACCGTCATGTCCCAGAGTGCTTCCGGTGCGGCAAGGGCTGGCGAAGTCTCGAGCCAGACCGGCGCCCTGATTCATGGTATTAACGTAGCTTTCTTTGTAGCTTTAATTGCCGCCATTGTCGGTCTTGTACTTTCTTTCTTTCTCACAAATACAAGACCGGATACGATGGAAAAACGTGAGGTGCGCGGAAGTAAAGGCAGTACGAAGGAAAGCAAAGCATAATCACTGCTATTTTAAGCAAAAACACTCTCAGCAATGCCTGAGGGTGTTTTTTACTGCACTAAACGCGAAAATATTCTGTGAAATACCTTGAACTTTAACTCAGAAAAAGATATAGTTTGGCTACATGAATACCTCTCACGAAAAGATTAGGAGGTCATTCGAGAACTACTGGAAGGGAGTAAATAATTTAATGACGACATGGACCAGCAGCAACCTGGGCTACCCACGGCTGGGTGAAAAACGCGAATGGAAAAAAGCATTGGAATCATACTGGAAAGGAAAGCTTGAAGAGGGTTCTTTTCAACAACAAATCCGAGAACTCCGATTGGAATTCTTAAAAAAACAAAAGGATCGTGGCGTTGACTCAATCCCTGTCGGCGATTTCTCTTTGTACGATCACGTGCTCGATACGTCCGTGATGTTCGGGCTTGTGCCAGAGCGCTTTGACGCTTCTGCGGGCTACTCTTCCCTATCTACATATTTTGCAGTAGCCCGGGGCACGAAGGCATCGCCGGCAAGTGAGATGACGAAATGGTTTAATACCAACTATCACTACATCGTGCCGGAGCTTCAAAACGCAAAGCCGCGCCTTGTAGATAACTATCCATTAAAAGCCTATCAGGAAGCAGTATCTGAATTAGGTATCGAAGGACGCCCATACCTAATCGGCCCGTACACTTTCCTGAAGCTTTCCAAGGGCTACGAAGAGCATCAGTTTGAACAGCTGTTTAACGACCTTCTGCCCCTGTATCAAAAAGTGCTGCAGCAGCTGCAGGATGCAGGAGCAAAAAGTGTTCAAATTGATGAACCAGCTTTCGTTCAGTCTTTTCCGGAAACAGATATTCCGCTAATCCGAAAGGCATATGAATTATTCAACCGCGAAGTACCTGAACTGGATCTGTTTGTGCAAACGTATTTCGACAGCGTTTCTCATTATAAAGACATTATCTCTCTTCCAATTGCAGGTCTCGGTCTTGACTTTGTTCACGGCAGAGATGGCAACTGGGCGAATGTGCAAAATCACGGCTTCCCTTCAAATAAAGTACTGGGCGCAGGCGTTATTGACGGACGCAATATCTGGAAAGCAGACGCACGCGCCACTGTCGCTTTTGCCAAAGATATTCAGGCAGAAACAGGCAGTGAAAATATTGAAATTCAGCCGTCCTGCAGCCTTCTGCATACCCCGGTTACAACCAAACACGAAACGCAGCTTGATCCGCTTTTGCTTGATGCACTTTCTTTTGCTGACCAAAAGCTTGAAGAAATCGACCTCATCACACGCACATTAAACGGGGAAGATACGAAGGCGGAGCTCGAGCAAAACACTGCCCAGCTTGACCGGGTTAAAAACGCTCCGTGGCGCCAGGAGGCGGTTGATAACACTGCAGCAGACATTCCTTCCTCCCGCCCGCTATCGTTCGAAGAAAGAAGTCCGCTTCAGCAGGAAAAGTTCCAGCTGCCAAAGCTTCCGACCACGACAATCGGAAGCTTCCCGCAGACGCGTGAAGTACGCGTGGAACGCCGCCGGGTGAGAAAAGGCGAAATTTCCTCAGAAGAATACGAAACGTACATTCAAAATAAAATGCAGGAATGGGTCGATATCCAGGAAGAAATCGGACTCGACGTTCTCGTGCACGGAGAGTTTGAACGTACCGATATGGTGGAATTCTTCGGAGAAAAACTGGGCGGATTTGCATTCACTTCCAACGGCTGGGTGCAGTCCTACGGTTCCCGCTGCGTCAAACCACCGGTTATTTACGGAAATGTGGAGTTCAAGGAGCCAATGACCGTAAAGGAAACCAAATACGCACAGACGCTGACCGAAAAACCGATGAAAGGGATGCTTACCGGTCCAGTAACGATTTTGAACTGGAGCTTTGAACGTAATGACATTCCGAAAAAAGAAGTAGCCTTTCAGATCGCCCGGGCTCTTAATGATGAAGTGCTTGCGCTCGAAAACGAAGGCATTGAAATGATCCAGGTGGACGAGCCCGCAATTCGTGAAGGCCTGCCGCTAAAAAGAGCAGAATGGGATGAGTACCTGGAATGGACTGTCCACGCCTTCCGCCTTTCCACGTCTTCTGTTAAAGATACTACCCAGATCCACACGCACATGTGCTACAGTGAATTTCAGGATATGATTGAATCGATCCGGGCGCTCGACGCCGACGTTATTTCGATTGAGACGTCCCGAAGCCACGGGGAGCTTATTGAAACGTTTGAAACAGCTGTTTATGACAAAGGCATCGGCCTTGGCGTCTATGATATTCACAGCCCGCGTGTACCAGATGTTCAAGAAATGACTCAAATGATTGACCGGGCCCTGCTCGTGCTTCCGAGCAACCTTTTCTGGGTTAACCCGGACTGCGGACTCAAAACACGTGACGTACCGGAAACGATTGCGGCCCTTAAAAATATGGTCCGTGCCGCAGAAGAAGCCAGAAAAAACTTAGAACAGCACGCATAATTAACACTATACAATAAGGCCCGGCCTTCCGGGCCTTATTTTCGTACGGAAAGGATATCCCACTTATGACTGTCACTACTGCATTTTTAAATAAACGATCCGATTACAAAAAAGCATATGAAGTTATCAAATCCCTGCGCCCTTCTCTCAGCTGGGAAGCCTTCAACGATTACCTCTCCCGTCACCCCTCCTACCAGCTAATTGCTTTAAAAGAAGAGGGGACGGTCGTCTCCGTAGCTGGACTTGAGCTTTTGGAAAGCCTCGCATGGGGTAAACACGCATGGGTTCATGAACTTGTGACTTCAGAGAGTGCACGATCCAAAGGTCATGGCGAAACCCTGCTCCGTGCCGTTCACCAGCATGCAGAAAAACACGGATGCACAGAAGTGATTCTAGCCTCCGGCCTGCAGCGCACTGACGCTCATCGTTTTTATGAGCGGCTCGATTATCAGGCGTCGAGCTACGTTTTCCGTCACACTTTATAACACAAAAAAACTCTGCCCCGTGAAAGGCAGAGTTTCTTTTTATCGCTGCTGCTTTTGTTTTTTCCTTGGATTCTTTTCTTCCGAATTGAAGCTGATCAGCGCCGGTATTAACAATGGCAGTACAATCAGGCCAAACAGCAGTAGTCCGGTAATGACGACCGTAGCTACTTCCAGAAGCGTAAGCACTCCCGACGGAAGCATTGCTGCGAACGTTCCTGACAAAATGATCGCTGCCGTAATAATTACCGTACCCATTTTAATCATCGCCGTCTGCATGCCTGTACGCACGCCGGCTTTTGCTTCTTCATTATACCTGCTTAACAGGAAGATGGAATAATCCACCCCGAGTGCTACAAGCATAACAAACCCGAAGAACGGTACCGGCCAGGCAATACCCGGATATCCAAGCCCGTTTACAAAAATCAATTCTGTCACAGCCATTGCTGTAAAATAAGCTAGTACAAGCCCGCCGATAATGTAAAGCGGCTGGATAATATTACGGAGCAGAATAATCAGTATCGCAAAAATGCCGATAAGAACGATTAATACGGTCCGGTCAAAATCACTGGAGCTGACCGACTGCAGATCGCTGTTCACGCTAGGTACGCCTCCGTATTCGATCGTCGTGTCTTCAAGCGGCGTTCCCTGCGTATTCATTTCTACAACCTCTTTAACTTCTTCTGCACTTTGGATTGCTTTTTTGGAATAGGGGTCTGCATTCAATCCGACTTCAATGGTCATCCCATTTTCATTGTCAAATACGTAATTGGATGCGCCGTCCTGGAAGTCTTCATTCTCGATGGTATCCTCTGGAAGGTACACGCCGGTGCCTTCCACATAGTTTGCTTCAGACACGTCTCCGGTAAAGGTTTCCGCATTTTCGAGGCCGTCACTGATTTCAGTCAACCCGTCGCGGGAATCGGCCACTCCATTTTCGAGTTCTCCGAGCGTCTCAGCTAGCTGTGCCAGCTCTTCTGTCTGCTGGTCAAGCTCCTGCTGCCCTTCTTCGAGACCGCTTTGAATCTCTGTAATCTGCTGACTGATTCCCGTCAGCTGTTCCGAAGCTGCTGCCGCTTCCTGCGGAGAGGAAGCATTTGCCAGCTGCGTGTTCACCTGCTCGAGGGCTGTATTTACCTCGCCAAGCCCATCAGCCGCATCCTGCAGGGAGGAGTTTTCCGTGTCACTGCTTCCAAGCTGGTCCTGGATGGAGCCCAGACCATCTTCGACCTCCTGCAGGCCGTTCCCAGTCTCTTCAATCCCGTCACGGGCGTCACTAATACCCGTGCTTACATCTTCGAGCTGATTGTTTACATAAAAATCGTCAATAACGTCCCCGGCAGGCCGTGTAGCGCTGCGTACTGCCTCTACTTCATCCAAACTATCAATAGAGCGGCTCAAGTCCTCTACATGTGCAAGTGTATCCGGCTCCATCACCGATTCATCTGATTCAATGACAATCTGCATTGGAAGTGCCTGTCCGGAACCGAGACCTTCCTCAATTAGGTTAAGGCCGGTAACTTCTTCCGTGTCCTGGTCGATTTCATCGATCGTATCGTAAGACCGCGAGTTATCGAATGTTAATAATAGCGGTACTGTGACGACAGCGACCAGGAGAATGGCAAGCAGCGGACGGAAAACCGAAACACGGCTCAGCCATTTCCATATTTTACTGTCGGCATGGCCGTTATGAAGCTTCGACGGCCAAAACAAAGCCCTTTTCAATGTGAGCATAAAGAACGGCAGAATCGTCCAAAGAATGCCCGTTAACACGACAATGCCGACCGCCACCCCGACGCCGGACTGAAAAACGGAGAAGTTGGCGAAGCCGATCGCCGTAAAGCCGACAAGCACGGCAAGAGCACTGTAAACCATCGTTTTACCGGCTGTTTTGTACGTCCGTATGATCGCTTTTTTGTAATCAAGCCCGGCAGCCAGCTCCTCGCGGTACCTGCTTAAAAGAAGTATACAGTAATCTGTACCGATCCCAAACAGCACTGCGACCAGGAAAATCTGTGTATAGTTTGACACCGGAAAATTAAACCAGTCTACTAAATAAGCGATAATCGACTGGCTGATCAGATACGTAAGGCCGACCGCCACAAGCGGCACAAAGGGAGTAATAACTGCACGGAAAACGACAAACAATAGCGCAAGAATTAACACTACGGTAATAACTTCCGTACGCTCGAGCCCTTCCTGACTCGCTTCATTTACCTGTTGGTTTAAAAGTGATTCCCCGGTAACATACATTTCCACGTCCGAAGCTTCGTTGAGGTCCCGAATCTCTTCAGCGGCGTTAACCGCCGTATCATTATCTCCTTCTATGGAGATCGGAATGACGACGACATTTTCCTCAGAGGCAACGAGCTGTTCTTCTGTTTCTTCGCTCTCAAATGGATTTGTAATCCCGGAAATCCCTTCAATGTTTTCGTCTTCGATGCCAGTAATCAGCGATTGAATATTGTCCTGTTCCTCTTCATCCACCTGATCTTCTGTTTGAATTACCGCGCTGATGGTGTTACCGCCCTCACCGTTGTCATCGAGTATTTCCTGAGCCTGGGAGGACGTTTCTTCCTCCGGTATTTGCAGCGTCTCTTTGTCGGCTGCCAAATTAGATAGACTAGGCGAAACGAACGTAAGCACTACGGTAAAAATAAGTATTAATGAAGCTATCCACCAGCGAAACTGTAGTATTGTTTTCATCTTTGCTGTCCACCTTTTTGTAGTATGCTCCGTATTTTATGAAAAGTCTGGATAAACTGCTCTACTTCGTCTTCGTTTATGTCCTGAAGCAGATCGGACACATATTCATTTACGAGACGCGTATGCCGCTCATGAGATTTTTTCCCTTCATCGGTAATTTCTACGTACTTCACCCGCTGGTCTTCACTGCTGGGTACAAATTTCACATAGCCGTTGTTTTCCATTTTTTTCAGACGGTTGGATAAAGCGCTCTTTCCGACGAGCATTCTGTTTTGTATTTCTGTCGATGTCATCGCTCCGTATTTCATTAAAAAATCAAGCAGTTCCACCTGTTCCGGAGAAATTTGATTTAATAAATTATCAGGTATTTCATTGGTTATACGGTTTCTGCCGAGAATCATTACTTCGGCAAACAGTTCCACCGCTTCTTCCATTTTTTTATCCTTCATTAGTACACCCCCTGAACTACACAATAGTTTACCCCCTGAACTTTCACTCGTCAAGTATTAAAGGTTTAAACTATCCCTTTTAAAACAAAAAACGCCCGGAGCCGGACGCTTCAGTCATTCATATATTCAATACCTTTGGAAAGAACCTTTTCTACGTTCGTTAAATGAGCGCTCATTGCTTCTGCGGCTGCTTCTGGATCCTGCTCGTTTATAGCGGTATAAATCCGCTGGTGTTCGTCAAGGAGCCTCCGGAAGGATCGTTTTTCCGAAAAGAGCCATGCTTTTCTCGTTTCATACATCGTTTTCTGCATCGTGTCGGAAAGGCGGCCCATCATCTGTTTTAATAACGTATTTCCAGAAGCTTCGACGATCGCAAGGTGAAAACGGACATCTGCCCGTTCCCCGAGATCATCAGTCCCGCCTGCCGCCTGCGTCATCTGCTCCAGAGCAGTGCGCATCTGCACGAGATCATCCTCTGACCGCCGGACGGCCGCAAGCTCGGAAGCCCCCTTTTCAAGCACATGCCGGACTTCGAACAGCTCCTTCATTTCCTGTTTCGAGATGAGGGTGCGGCTGTTCATCATTTCTGTGATAGTGGAAAAGTCATATTGATTCACGAATGTTCCTTCGCCCTGCCTTATGGTTACAATTCCTACAGCACGCAGAGCGCTTAATGCTTCCCGGACGGCCGAACGGCTGACGTCAAATTTTTCCGAGAGAGCGACGACAGAGTCCAGCTTCTCTCCAGGCTTTACTTCGCCCCACTTGATCATGCCCTCGATTTTTTCACGGATTACTTCAGCTATTTTTTTCGTTTCAATACGATCCATTGTCATCGCCGCTCTTCCTTCCGTTCACTATTTACCGCTATTGTACCACCCATAGAGTGCACATACTACGTTTTGCATCTATTATAGATAAGGTCATCACATGAGTGGATTTCAGTTAATTTTTTATATTTTCATTGCTATGTGAAAAAAGTTTTGTTTTTTCCATATAGACGATTGTCATTTTGGAAGGAACAAGTTAGAATTTATAACAATGGTTTTCTCTAGTATTTTGCAGCAAAGGTGGAACGTTTTATGTTATCTTTCTTTATAGCTATTATCCTGTTAATTGCCGGCTACATCGTTTACGGATCCTTTGTGGAGAAAACGTTTGGCATCAATGACCGCAACAAAACGCCTGCTTACCGTAATGACGGGCATATCGACTACTCTCCTCTCAGCTGGTGGCGTGGCAGCCTTATCCAGCTGTTAAATATTGCTGGTCTCGGGCCAATTTTCGGAGCGCTGCTCGGAGCCTTGTACGGGCCTATCGTATTTTTCTGGATCGTACTCGGCACCATTTTCGCCGGTGCCGTACACGATTATTTTTCCGGAATGCTTTCTCTTCGTCATAACGGTGCCCAGTTTCCGGGACTTGTAGGCAAGTATCTCGGGCGTCCGATGCAGAGCTTCATCAATATCGTCAGCATTTGCTTGATGATTCTTGTAGCTGCCGCTTTTATCGCTGGACCGGCTGAATTGATTGCAAGCCTCACACCGCTAAGCTTTCTTACGGCCATTTTTGCTATTTTTGCATATTTTTTACTGGCTGCCCTGCTTCCAATTCAACGGGTCATCGGAAAGATTTATCCTCTTTTTGGCGCAGTGCTTATTTTTATGGCAGTCAGTATTGCCGGTGCGCTTGTATTTTCAGATGTAACGATTCCAAATGTTACGCTTGCCAATCTTCACCCCGATGAACTCCCGGTATGGCCGATGGTGATGGTAACAATTTCATGCGGAGCTATTTCCGGTTTTCACAGCACCCAAAGCCCAATTATCGCCCGCACGCTGAAAAAAGAATCAGAAGGACGCAGGGTATTTTACGGGGCTATGATTGCCGAAGGTATCATCACCCTTATATGGGCAGCAGCCGGCATGGCCTTCTTTGGAGGCACCGGCGGGCTTCAGGCAGCCATAGCCGCCGGAGGCCCTGCAGGCGCCGTCAACGAAATTTCTACGAGCCTTCTTGGTACACTCGGCGGGATACTTGCCGTTCTTGGCGTTATTTTGCTTCCTATTACGACAGGCGACACTGCTCTTCGTTCTTCAAGGATGATGCTTGCAGAGCTCGTGGCAAACACTGTTTCCCTAAAAGGAAAGCCGCTTTTAATTCTGACGATTATTCCGGTCGTTATCCCGGCTCTGTTTTTATCTATGATCGATTATTCGTTTTTGTGGAGATATGTAGGATGGACCAACCAGCTCGTCGCTACCGTGATGCTGTGGACCGGTTGCATGTACCTGCTTTATGCCGGCAAAAACCATTTCATCTGCGGCGTCCCGGCGATGTTTATGACAGCCGTCGTCTGTTCCTACATTTTTTACGCCCCGGAAGGACTCGGTCTTCCGTACGGCTTTTCCATGACGATCGGGGCCGTACTGACAGTGTTTGTGCTTGCATGGTACATCTGGAAAGTAATCTCCGTTAAACGGCAGGCCGCATACGATCAGGTCGAAAAATCTATATAAATGCTTTTGGCTGCCTGCTATTGCGGGCAGCCTTTTTTCACTGAAGGAGAGGCTGATGAAAACGCTGCACGTTCATGCTAAACTAAATACAGACGTGAAATTTTTATAAAGAAGGCGGCTTACCATGCATTACTGGAGAAAAATTAAGCGGCGACTGATCGGCGGCAGACTGATCAAGACCGGTATAGCTGTTCTGCTCACTGCCTTTATATGCGGCATTTTCGATCTCCCGCAGGCTTTTGCCGTTATTACTGCCATTGTAACCCTTGAACCGACAGCTGCTGCTTCCATACGTAAAGGCGCCCAGCGGTTGCCTGCCACCGTCATTGGGGCAGCTCTCGCAATGATTACCGTTTATTTATTCGGGCCCACCCCGGTAACGTATATGATTGCTTCTGTATTGACACTTTATTTTTGTAATATGCTGCGGCTCCGGGACGGGATGCTCGTCGCAACGATTACCGCAGTGGCGATGATCCCCACAGCGAGCGATCATTATTTTTTGACTTTTGTAGAACGTGTCGGCACAACATTTATCGGCCTTGCGATCTCTACAGTAATTAATTTAACGATTCTGCCTCCAAAATTTTCTTCTTTACTCGCAGAACAGAACCGTAAAATGTTCGTGGAAACCGCTGAAATTTTTGAGATGCGACTCGAGGAAGTAATGAACGGCCGGTCTCCATCTGCCCAGGTAATGGAAAAATATCATCAGCTGGAAAGTGACCTGGAGCGTGCCATCCAGCTTTCTTATTACCAGCAGGAGGAATGGAAATACCATAAAAAAAAGGATACAGAGGCAAGAAGGTTTACACGGGAGCAGCGCCAGCTTCATTTTTTAGAGCGCATAAGCTATCATATTAATCGTTTATTTAATTTCGAAACAGATGACGGCACGTTTACGAAAGAAGAGGTTCAGCTGATTGGAGACATTATTCCGGCGATGTCACAAACGATTCATCATTTCGGGGAACGCATATCTGATGAACAGTTCAGGCTGATTGAACGTTTGGACCGTTGCTTTTGGAAAAAGCGCCAGCATGCATCACGGCCGAACATAAAAAAATATCATCATCACTTTTCTACAGACGTCATTATTATCTTTGCCCTCCTGTCCATTCACGATGTCCTCGAAGAGCTCGAAGAACTTCATTTCCCCGAACAGCCCGAACAACAGCAAGCGCCCCGGCCTTCATAAGGCACGGGGCGCTTCATTTATCATTGTTTCTTTTAGGATTTACTGAAGGAGGATAAAAATTTCACTCTGTCTCCCATTGGAGGCGTCTGTTCATCAACAAGCTGGATTTCCAGCACAGCCGGGCAATTGTCTGAACAAAGACTTTCGTAAAGCCCGGGGGTGATATCATCCATGGAACGGACCGTAGCATACTTTACTCCCATCTGTTCCGCGATAGCTGCCACCGGCACCATCGATTGTTCAAAACGGTCGTGCATTCTTCCGTATTGAAGCCGGTGTCCGTGATACACCATCCCAAGCCTTGCATTATTCATAACGATAAAAAGAATAGGCAGTTGATACTCTTTGGCCGTCAGTACTTCCATCCCATGCATAAAAAAGCATCCATCTCCCGTAATACTTGTAACAGGACGGTGTGGTTCGGCAAGCTTTGCTCCAAGCGCATTGGAAATTCCCGAACCCATGGCACCAAAATGAACATTGATGTCATACGTATCCGGTTTTTTTACTTCCATGTAGTGAATCACATAGCTCATAAACTCTCCAATATCCACCGTAAAAAGCGTATCCTCCGGCATGTGGGACTGGAGCTGCTGAAGCACATTCTGGGTTTCATATTTTTCGTTTACTGCTTTTTTCTGCGCGCCTGTCCACTGACGCCCGGCTTTTCCTTCTGCCGGAAGGTGAAGACGTCTGTTAATTTCACCAATCGTCGTGCGCACATCTCCGAGCAGGGAAATATCCACTTTATATTTGCGGTCGAATACCGTGGGATCATGGTCGAGCTGGATTACAAAGCGCTCAGCAGCCAAAGCCGGATTCCAGTTGTTCGTAGCCGTTTCCCCGAGACTGGATCCGATAACGAATATAATGGAGTTATCGCTGTCTTCCATTACTTCCGTGGCTGTTTCGTGCCCGGCAAACCCGTAAACACCATATGCGTTCGGATGATCCGACGGTACAAGCCCTTTAGCCTGCGGCGTAGTAACGACCGGCCAGTCTAGGTAATCCACGAGATTCATAACATCAGGCAGGGCATCTCTTGCTCCCTGGCCAAGGAAAATGATCCCCTGACGGTTACTGGAAAGTACACGGGTGGTTTCCGATACATTGCTTTCTACCGGAGACAGCCGGCGCTTTTCCGGATATTCGAGCAGTTCAGCGCTCCCTTCGAGCATGGATAATTGAATATTGATCGGGATCGCTACGTGCACCGGCCCTGGTATACCGGCGAATGCTTTACATACCGCTTCTTTAAACACTTCACGCACTTCGTGAATACTTTCCACACGCCGGCTGTATTTGGTCACCGGAGTAAACATCGGGACAACATCGAGCTCCTGCGAAGCATTCAAGCCAACGGTCGATGTCGGCACAGAGCCGGTAATAAAAAGTACGGGAGTCTGCTCTCTCATTGCATTTGCTGCTCCGGAGAGAAGATTCGTCGCCCCGGGCCCACTGCTTGCTATACACACCCCAAGCTTTCCCGAACGCTTCGCATAGGCGGAAGCCATGTATCCGGCCGCCCCTTCATGCTTTGTAATAACCGGCGTAATATCGCCATGCTCGTACATTTTATCAAAAAGAGCGTTCACCGATCCCGCCGGAATACCAAATACATAGTCCAGTCCATCCTGCCGCAAATAATCAATTATCCACTGAGCTGCTTTCATTCTGTTTTATCCCCCCACTAATTTTTACTAGTTATTACAAAATTCAGGAATTTTACTTGCCTGTACTGGTTTACTATACAGGAAACCTTGAACTAAATCACATTTATTTGCCTGCAAAAACTTCTGCTGTTCAAGCGTTTCCACCCCTTCGGCGATCACGTGAAGGTTCAGACTGTGAGCAAGAGCAATAATCGTAGTTGTAATAGGGGCAGAGCTGTTTTCTGTTTCAATATCATCAATGAATACTTTATCAATTTTCAGTGTATCAATCGGAAATTCCCTGAGATACTGTAGCGAACAGTAGCCCGTACCAAAATCATCTATTGAAATACGGACACCAATACTTTTCAGCCTTTTCATGGTCGTGACCGTCTCTTCAGTATTCAACAGCAGTGTATTTTCCGTAATCTCAATTTCTAAAAATTCGGGTGCAAGCCCCGTTCTGGCTAGTACCTCTTTTACGTTATCCACCAGGCATTCCCTCTGAAACTGCTGCGCGGAAATATTTACTGCTACACGCAGGCTGCAAAGCCCCTGCTCCTGCCAGCTTTTCGCCTGGGAGCAGGCCTCTTCCAAAATCCATTCACCGATCGACGTGATTAAGCCGGTATCTTCAGCCATAGGAATAAATTCTGAAGGAGATATTTTTCCGTGGACCGGGTGATTCCAGCGTACAAGTGCTTCCACCCCTGTAACCAGGTTTTTACTCAAACGCACCTGCGGCTGGTAAAACAGTTCAAGTTCATTGTTTTCGAGCGCCCGGTATAAATCATTCTCCAGTCGAATTTTTTTCATGTCCGGCCCCATCTGCTCAGACGAAAACGCCCGGTACGTGTTGCCATTCATTTCTTTCGCTTTATGCATGGCCGAGTTGGCATTTTGGATCAAGTCATCTGCCAGGTGACCGTCGAGCGGGAAGAAGCTGATACCGATACTTGGTTTTACATACACTTCTTCCCCTTCAAGATAAAACGGGTTGCGGAATACGCGCAGAATCTGTTCTGCGGTCGTTGTAGCCTGCGCCATATTATCAAGCCGCGGAAGAATTAAAATAAATTCATCTCCTCCCTGCCGGGCAACAGTCGCTGCACCGCTGACCATTTCCTGCAGCCGGTAGGCGACTTCCGTTAATAATTCGTCTCCCCCGGCATGGCCGAAGCGGTCATTGATTTGTTTAAAACGGTCCAGGCCGAGAAATAATACAGCCATTTCCTGATCATGCTCTTTGGCTTCCCGGAGCGTCTGACTAAGACGGTCGTGGACAAGCATCCGGTTTGGAAGGCCGGTCGTGCCATCATAGTATGCGTAGTATTCAATACGCTGCTCCATTTCTTTTCGGACCGTAACGTCTCTGACCGTTAGTACATAACCCACTACTGTACCTTCCTCAATCTGGCTCGAGAGAGTATATTCAAGCGTTACGAGTCCTTTTTCGGGATGGCTCATATACGCTTCACCGCTCACCGGCTGCATGGAATCAGAAGTCAGGTAAGAGGCAAAAATATCGGACAGGGTACCCTCTTCATTTTCAATGTGCTCGAGAATTTCATCGTAGGACTGGATGCTGTGAAATAGCTGGGTGTCTGTTTCAAGCATATGTTCAGCTGCTTCATTGGAAAACATAACGGTGCCTTCCAGCGAAAAGCCGATAATACCTTCATCCACCGTATTCATAATCAGCTCTTTTTCCGTGTTGATCTTGCGCATCTTCAAAATCAGCCGCTGGAGCTCTTCGTTTTTGCTTTGTATTTCTTCGGTCCTGCGCGCAATGATGCTTTCCTGGCTTTCGAGGTTGTATAAATGAATCAGTACAGGCGCAGTAGCATTAACGATGGACTCCACCCGGCGCTGCTGAGCTTTTGTATACTCGGCTGGCTGTTCGCCGAGATGGGCGACTACAATTACACCGAGAACACGGCCGACAGAAATCATCGGCACCATAAAAATACTCTTAATATTAAACACATCACAAATTTCCTGAAATATTCTGTTTTCTTGTGCAACGTCCTCAACAAACAACGGCTGCTTTGTTTGAACGACCTGCTGAAACAGCTTGTCGTTCGTCTGGTCCATCTGCATCCGCTCATGAATGCTTAACCACTCACTCTGTTCAAAATCGCTTTTACGGCTGAGCTTTGAAGGCATGACTGTTTCTTTGGAAACAGGATCAATAATATGAAGACTTACATTATGATTGTTTAGTTCGTCGCCGATATGACTAAAGCAGACATCAATCGCCGAATCGGACGTCTGGGAATGGGCAAGCTGCTCCATCACCTCGATAAGGGTCTGTTTTTCATGCAGAAGCTCCTCAATGTTGTGCATCGCCTGGCTGTTTCGAATAGCAACAGCAGCCATGTGGACATAGGCTTCCACTGTTTCAATTTCAGATTCTGTTAAATTCATCGGTACCCCGTAGTCAAACAAATATACGAGTCCGAATAATTCGTCCCCGTGGGAAATTGGAACTGTAAGCATCGAGCGGATCTGAAAGAAATCAATGGTCCTGGCGTCCGGTCTGCTGTCTTTAGACGTATCAGCAATATAGATGGACTGCCGGGACTCGATCACCTCCCGGGCCAGATGATCCACCTGCGGATCGACGACATGCTGGTCTATAGTCATGCCGCTCAGCACTTCCGGCTTACTGACATAGCCTCTGTAAAGCTCCCTCTCTTCCGGAAGGTAGATACCAACCGCATCGCATTGGATAATTTCTTCAGATATAGCTGTCACGACGTGTTCAAGAAGTGTTTTGATGTCCAAATTGGCATTGATCAGTCGTGTAATCCTGGCAAGACGCGTATAACGATTATGTTGTCCGTTTGACATCGAATCGCCCCTGTCTGTCGATGATTCTAAAGCTTTATTTATATTATGCACTAATATTTCAATAGCAGGAAATTTTTTTCTTTATTAAAGTCCTATTTTCTCTGCTATTCCCCTGTTATGTAGAGGCCATTTTGTCTCCCTCAGGAAACAGAAACGCCCCATTAAATCTCTAGCGGACTTTAATGACTATTTTACCACGGGCACGCCCTTCTTCACTTTCTCTATGAGCTGCCCGCAGGCCTTTTTCTGAAAATTTATGATTGCTGTTAATTTCCACACGCAAAGCACCTTTATTGTACAGTGACGTTAAGCGCCGGAGCTTTTCGCCTTCTTCCTCCAGCCATACAAACCCGGCAGTAACCCCGGCTTCTTCTGCTTTTTCCTGGGAAGGCGGGGCAGCAACCGAAGCAAATCTTCCACCGGTACGAAGCACGCGGAAGCTTTCCTCATGGACATTTTCTCCCACCGTATCTAATACCATATCATAGTCTGAAAGTATATCCACTACATTTTCTTCCTCATAATTGATTGCCACATCGGCACCCATCTGCTTCAAAAATTCCTGATTTCTGCCGCTTGCTGTAGCAGCTACATAGGCTCCCATATCTTTGGCCACCTGTATCGCAAAATGCCCGACACCGCCAGAGCCGCCCTGAATAAGCACTTTACTCCCCTGAGTAATTTCTCCAAATTCGATCAGGCACTGCTGGGCGGTCATACCGGCGAGCGGGATCCCGGCTGCTTCTTCATAGGACATAGGCTCAGGAATGGCTACTAACAGGTCCTCATCCACCACTGTCTGTTCAGCATAAGTACCGCGTGCCGTTAATTTCGGCCGCGCAAACACCCTGTCTCCTGGCCCAAAGGCCGTGACATCTTTTCCTGCTGCTCGGACAACGCCTGCTACGTCCCATCCCAAAATGATAGGAAATTCGAAAGGGATGTCATCTTTCATGTAGCCTTCCCGCAGTTTCCAGTCAATAGGGTTGATGGAGGTGGCGTATACATCCACAAGCACCTGTGTGTCTCCGGGTGTTTCCGCTTCCATTTCTTTTTCCACGAGCTGTTCAGCACTTCCGTATTGTTCGATGACAATTGCTTTCATTATGAGCCTCCTCTCCTACATTCCTCATACCTTTTACTCCTTTAAATGAAACACGTAATAAAATGACCGCTGCATCTAAGAGCACAGCGGTCAGGGAACAGGGTATGTGATTATTTATTTAGTGGGACGCTACCCGTCTGCGTACAAGTAAAAGAATTCCCAGACCGGCTGCTGCAGCTCCTGCTAAAGCCCAGGCTGGTTGATTTGTAGCTGTTTCCGGCATCTCGCCGCCTTCTTCTGCAGATTCTTCAGCCATATTTTCATCAGAAGCTTCTGTGGAAGCAGCTTCTTCTTCAGTGTTCGTTTCTTCTGTAGTGCCTTCGTCGGAGGAAGAGGATTCTTCTGTCACGTCTTCTTCCGTAGTAGAAGTCGTATCTTCTGTAGTGCCAGAGAATGTTTTTTGTATTATATGTAAATTTTATTTACATATAATACAAAATTCCTCCTGTATAACTTTTATACAGGAGGAATTTCTTTTTATTATTTAATTATTCCGCAAGAACGTCCTTCACTGGCTCCAGTGCGGCTAGAAGCTCTTCATCAACTTCCGGAAACGCTCTTGTCCAATTCAGAAAACCGTGGATCATACCTTCTGCCCGTCGCAGGCTTACCTGCCCGCCAGCCTGATCAATAGCTTTAGCGAATGCCTCTCCTTCGTCACGAAGCACATCGTTTTCGGCAGTAACGATATGAGTAGGCGGAAGCTCCCCAAGGCGTTCAAAAACAAGCGGAGCGAGATATGGATCCTCTTCATCTTCTCCATCAGCATACTGTTCCATAAACCATTCCAGATCCCGGAGAGGCAGACCGTATCCTCCAGCAAACATATCCACCGAAGGGAAATCGTGCTCCCCACTGACGCTTGGATAAAAAAGCAGCAACGAAGAAACCTTCGGACCGTTTTCTTCCAGCGCGCGTATAGCGGTCACAGCTGCCAGGTTGCCGCCCGCGCTGTCTCCGGCCAGAGCGGTCCTTTCTGTGTCCAGCTGGTGCGGCTCCGCATTTTCCATCAGCCATAGCAGCGCATTGTACGCATCCTCCGGCGCTGCCGGAAAAGGATGCTCGGGCGCAAGCCGGTAATCCACGCTCACGACTGCACAATCCGACTCTTTGGCGATGGCACGGCAGATGTGGTCGTGTGTCCCAATATTCCCAATCACAAATCCGCCGCCGTGATAGTAAACTATAGTGGGGTAGCGGTCCATCTCGGTATCCGGGTAATAAATCCGGAGCGGTATTTCCCCGTATTCTCCGGTAGTCATTATATCCCGAATGCCTCCGGCTTCGTCGACGTTAACATGGGACGTAATAACGTCGATGCTGTCATTGAACTGACCCCGAGCTTCGACCGGCGTCAGCTCGTGCATCTGCATCATGCTTTCCTGTTCTTCTAAAATTGCCTGCAGCTCTTCGTGCACAGCCATATTATCTGCCCCGCTTACTCATCTGCTGCATGGATGGCGTGCTTTTCATTCAGTTCGTTGTAATCGAGCTGAAGCAGCTGCAGCCAATCCTGCACGTATTTTTTGGCATTGTCCCGTTCAAACTGCTCCCATTCATTTTCGAGTCCGAATTCTTCCACCTGTTTTTCGAAGGATAAAAAACGATCCTCCTGCTCCAGTGCTTTTTGCAGGGACTCCTCTTTATCATCCGGCTGCTTCGAGGCAAAGTCCTGCATCAGCCGTGTACTTTCCGCTTTCGTAATCGTCGGGATAGCCACAAGATTCGCGCTTTCCTCCGAACTCCAGGAAAGCGGCGTATCCTCTGATACTGTTTCGACAAATACCAGCCCGAGCTTTTTATCCAAAACGAACATGAACTCATCAAACTGCTGCAGGTATGCTTCTACTAAATCATCCATCAATGCCATATTATTCGTGCCCCTTTTTCTTGATTTCAATTCTTTCCGTTAATTTCGCTTTTACCTCCGGCCATTCCTCTTTTATAATGCTGTAAACAGCCGCATTACGCACCCGTCCATCCGGCAGTTCGCGCTCATTACGCAGAATTCCTTCTTCGAAAGCGCCCAACTTTTGAATGGCTTTCCTGGCAGCTTTGTTCTGTTCATCTGTTTTAAACTGTACACGAACAACCCCCAGGGTTTCAAACGCATATGTAAGAAGTAAATATTTGCATTCCGTATTTACGCCTGTAGAGCGCACACTTTCACTGTAATACGTAGATCCAATCTCTGCTGTTTTCCGCTGCGGGGAAATATCATAAAGTCTGGTCGATCCAACAATCGCGCCGTCATTTTTCCGTTTCACAATAAACGGCATAGTACTCCCCTGCTGATGCAGCTCCAGAGCTTCTTCGATAATCCGCTTCATATCATGTTTATTATGCATCTTTCGCGTCATATATGTCCAATTGGACGGCTCTGAGGCAATTTCAAACAATGAATCTGTATGTTTTTCCTGCAGCAATTCCAAATCAAACTGCTCTCCTGATAACCGCAATGTATTAGCTCCATTCCCTATAATAGGATGTGTTTATCATATCACTCCAGACCCTGAGCCAAAAGCAAAAAGCAGCACCACCCGGGATGCTGCTCACTGTGTTACTGCCCGGACAGCGCTCTGCTTTTCAAAGCCCCGGTTCCGGAATGCTTTTTTCTCTTTTGGGGTGAAAGCATTGTATTCTTTAAGGAAAGCTTCATATTGTTTTAGAATTTCGGAGGCTTCTCCTTCAGCTTTTACTTCTCCAAATTCAAGCCATAGTATTTTGTTGCAGAATTCTTTCATCTGCGTCAGCGAATGGCTGACAAAAAACATCGTTTTCCCCCGCTGCTCAAATTCGTGCATTTTATCCAGGCATTTTTGCGCAAAGGCTTTGTCCCCTACTGACAAAGCTTCGTCCACAATAAAAATATCCGGATTGACTGTGATTGAAATAGCGAAGCCAAGCCTTGACTTCATGCCGCTTGAATACGACTTTACTGGCTGATCAATGAACTGCTCAAGCTCGGAAAACTCGATAATATCCGGCTCCATCTCCCGTATCTTCCGTTTGGAAAAACCGAGCATCAGGCATTTCAGCTCGATATTTTCCCGGCCGGAGAGCTTTCCGTTCAGCCCTGTGGAAACAGAGATCATCGCAGCTTCCCCGTTCGTCTTTACCGAGCCCTTCGTTGGCGGAATGGTCCCGGCAATAATATTGGAAAGGGTCGACTTGCCGGAGCCGTTAACTCCTACAAGCCCGATGATATCCCCTTTGTCTGCTTTAAATGAAACATTATGCAGCGCGTAAAACTCTTCTCCGTAGCTTTTTGGCAGAAGCAGGTCCTTCAGCCGTTCAGCATGCGTATCATACAGCTTATATTTTTTTGAAACATTTTTAACTACGACGGATTTTTTCATTTGTTCTCCCCCGTCTCTATCCTCATTGTGTGATTTATAAAACTATCCGCACTGCCGGTTTACAGAAAATCCACAAAGTGCCGGCGGAAGCGCACATGCAATACAGCTCCAATACTGAAAAGCACAAAAACCAATGCCCAGAAATAAAGAGTGTAGCTGGCGTTTGTAATGAAGTACCATTCCCCGTAAAAAAAGCTTGCCCGGTATCCTTCCACCAGGTAATACATCGGGTTGATCTTCATCACAGGAATCAGCCAGTCAGGCAGCCGGTTATCCATCGGCCACAGTATCGGAGTTAAATACAAAAACACCCGGATTGAAGATTGAATAAAGACTTGAAAATCCCGGACAATTACCGTAAGCGTAGAGGTGATCATGACCACGCTGAGCACAAGCAGAATAGCTGCCAGCAGAAAATACGGAATTTGAAGATAATACACGCTGATTGGATGTCCGGCAAACTGCATGTAAACAATCGTAATCGCAAGCAGCGCCAAATGTGGAAAGAGCCTTGAGATCACCACGTAGGCTGGAATAATGCTCGTCGGAAAATTCATTTTGGAAATCATTTTTATCTTTGAAAAAATAGCTTTTGACCCGTTGGTGACCCCCGGCTGGATAAAAAACCACAGGATAATGCCTGCAAGCATCCAGGTCAGAAAAGAAATGCCATCTACGTCGCTCCGCTGGCGGATTCCATAGCCAAAAGCAAACCAATAAATGGCGATAAACAGAAGCGGACTGATGATTTCCCAGAAGGAGCCAAGGTAATTGCTTTTGTTTTTAATTTTCGTTTCATATACCGCCAGCCGGTTGATCAGCGGAATGCTCGTCCATAATTCTTTCGCCACGGTTCGTACTGCATTCATATTGTTTCCCTCTTTTATCCTCTGCCCAACTAATTAATTTGCGTTGAACACTTTTTCCACCACACGCTTGGCCGCATAGCCATCTTCCCACTGATTGAACTGTTCTTCAAAATCGGCAACCTCTTTATGGTAACGTTCCCGAATCGTGCCACTGTTTTTCACTTCTTCGATGATTTCTTCGGTGTTCATGACAAGCGGCCCCGGGGCTTCCTGTTCAAAATCAAAATAGAAGCCACGCAGCTTATCACGGTAGCTGTCAATGTCATACGTATAAAATATCATCGGGCGCTTTAAAATGCCATAATCAAACATCACAGAAGAATAATCTGTAATCAGCACATCGCTGACTACGTAAAGATCCCGGATGTCCTCATATGCTGAAGCATCAATCGCAAAATCCTCGTACCCGGTAACATCCAGATGATCAGACACCAGATAGTGAAGACGAAGAAGCAGTACGTATTCATCTCCGAGGCGCCTGCGCATTTCCTCCAGATCCATCGAAAGGGTAAATTTGTATTTCCCAATAAAATAGTATTCATTGTCCCGCCACGTTGGAGCATATAGGATAACCTTTTTGTCTTCCGGAATACCGAGATTTTCCTTTACCTGCTCGACGTCTGAATGTGAATAATGATGAAGATAGTCGTTTCTGGGATAACCGGTTTCAAGCAGATTATGTCTGAACTCAAACGCTCTCCGGAAAATCTGGGCGGAATAAGGATTCGGGGCTACAAGATAGTCCCAGCGCCCGGCTTCATACAGGAAGTTCCTTTTGTATTTTTCCGTCGTCGTACCCGGCATAGTCACTTCATTCATATCTTTGGCGAGTTTTTTGAGCGGCGTGCCGTGCCACGTTTGAATATACACCGTTTTATCCGGCTTCGGAATCCATTTCGGCAGCCGGCTGTTAAACACCCAGTATCTGGCGCGCATCAAAACAATAAACCAGCGGAAGGAAAAACGTTTGATTGTCTTCAGGCCCCGTTCATCAAAAAGCTCCTTATACCGGTGGTCAATGCTCCAGTAAAACCGCAGCTTCGGATAATCCTGCTGCATTTGCTCATAAATCGCACGCGGATTACAGCTGTACTGTTTGCCGAAAAAGCTTTCAAAAACAATAATGTTTTCATTTTTTGGAAGCTTTCCCAGCACTGACAGAACCGCTTTATAGAAGTTTTTGCCATTGCGCAGCCTTTTAATTTTTTTCCATCGTTTCGTTACCCGTTTTTTCACATTTTTCCATGAGCGTTTAAATTTCTTTTTGTATTTTTTCGTCCATTTCTTTTTTGCCATTATCGTCCCTCAATTTTTTAAAAGTTCGTATTTTGGATGCTTTGCAGCGCATCTTGTTCCATTCTATCAAAAAAGAGCTTAACAAAAACGACAAACTTACAAAACAGGCTAAAGTTTTTGTAAATCATTGTTAATTTTGATGGCAACAAAAAAAGGGAGAGAACATCTCTCCCTCCCCGGCTGCTCAGGTTCTCCGCTTAGGCAGGCGAAGCCTCTTTGAGTGAAGATTAATAGTTTACGAGCAGTAATTCTTTTTTGATTTTTGTTGTCGAGATGTCAGCTGTACGCGGCAGATATACTACTTCACAGTATGGGCGGAGAAAATCGAATTTCCCGTGCCAGTCGTCACCCATTACAAAGGTAGTAATGTCGTGATCGAGTACGTCGTCGATTTTCTGCTCCCAATTTTCTTCCGGGATGACCTCATCTACATAGCGAACCGCTTCCAAAATCAGCTTACGCTGTTCATACGTATAGTAGGCTTTTTTGGATTTCAAGTCATTGAATTCGTCAGTCGATATTGCTACCACCAAGTAATCTCCAAGCTCTTTAGCTCTGCGGAGAAGATTAATGTGCCCCCAATGCAGCAAATCGAACGTGCCGTAAGTCAATACTTTTTTCATAGTAGTGCCCCCCTATATTCCGTTAATTTTATTCTGTATTTTATTCTTCTACGCAAATAATTTTCTCAACAAATTCTTCATTAAAAATTTACATTTATCAACTTGACGCGTTAATTGTAACACATATATCCAGCCAAATATGTCGTCTAATCATGGGAAGTGAAAGGAACTTTCTATAAAACTATGTGATAGCAGTGATAACCTTCACATTTTTTCACACATTTAAAGATATTTTAATATAGTTTATGAACTGCTATTACTCACAAAAAATGGAGCAGAATGGTTCTGCCCCTTCATCTGTTTTCTTGTTCAAGCTCTTCTGCAGCCTGGAAAATGCGTGCTGCATTCTGCTTATCTGAATGAGTGAAAATCATTTCTCTGTTTTCGCTTACTGTTTTCTTTTCGGTCCATCCATGCTTCAAATGACGCCTCAGACTTTTTAGAAGCTCTTCCTCCGAATGCACAACATCTCCAAGAAAAGTCTCTTCAAGCGGCCGCAGGCTTCCACTCTGGAAAAATCGTTTCGTATCGAAATGATAGTAGATGACCGGCTTCTGCATATACGTGAAATCAAAGGAGACACTCGAGTAGTCGGTGATCATCAGCGTGCTTTCCTTTAACAACTGCTGGACTGTTTTTTTACCCAGTTTGACTACTTCGATTTTATTACTGTTGATTTTATCAAAAGCGTCCGTGTACTGCTGCATCCGGTAATGTGGGTAGAACTGCAGCACTACGTCATTTTTCTCCAAAAACCGGTGCAGCTTCGGGTTTTCCAGAAAGCTTTTGTACCGGCGGTAATATTCCGACTCCAGAAAGGTCTCTTTGGAATGCAGCCATTCCCGCCAGGTCGGAATAAAAATAATTTTCCGCTCCGCCGGCGGTCCCTCAAGGAGATTATCAAATCTTGAAAGGCCCGTCACCTGCACTGTTTCATCGTCGTAATGCATCTTTTTCATTACCATTTTCTTTTCACTTTTCGAGCTGACACAAAACAGGTGAAACGGGTACTTATAGTATTCCCGGTTGTATTCCACGCGCTTTCGTCCAAGCACGCCGTGCTGCAGGAAGACACGCAGGCCGCTTCGGTAGGATTCCATTAGCGACCCTTTAAACGGCAGAAAATATTCAATATCATGTGATCCGAAAAAGGCAGTTGCCTTAAGACAAACGTCCACGTGCTCATCGCTTCCGATAATCAGCACGTTCCCAAGCCTCTCCACAGCTTCCCGGTCCATGGAATCTTCCTCAATCGCGTAGTATACCGCCATTTCGGGATAGGCAGTACGGCAGTATTTGAAAAAATGATACCCCGTATCCTGTGCAGTATCCGGCCGCTCCCCGATAACCCACACTGCTGGCTTTTTCCCGGCTCTTTGCATTCTGGCGTTTTCTTCCCAGAGCTTCAGGAAATGCTTGCGCGGATACGTTATCGTCTCTATTTTCACATTTCCCCGCGGCGTATAGGTGACATACCAGGAAACCGCCCGATCTCCTTCTTCAAGCATCCACGAATGCAGGATTTCATCTTTATAATAAATAAAATCTTTTTTTCCAAGCTTTCGTTCGTGTACAAACTCCCCTGCATGCAGGCGGATATAGATGTCCAGCACAGCCTTATCGCCGTGAAGCGGGCGGAAATCTTCGAAGGCCGCTTCCGCTTCAAATTGGACCCAGTTGTTTTTCAGGTATTGTTTTTTGATGTAAAAATGATGCTCGTCTTCTGTTTCCCGGTTTTTCATCACTACCGTTATCCGCTGTCTCGGCCTCAGATTACGTGTCAGTGTTGTAAAACGGGCGTGGCCTTTAATAACAAATTTACCGTTTTTCACCTTCATCGATGTAATGTCCTTGTCAATATCAATTTCATCTATGGAGAAAGCAACACGCTTGTTTGTTGTCCGGTAAAACTGATGGCGGTAGATTTTGTTCTGATGAGGCCATTCAAGCTTTGTATTTTTCACCAGATTCCCGCTGTTGGAACGCAGCCGGTAATCAATCTCCCCCCCGTTGCTGGTGACACGCAGGTAAAGATCCGACCGTCCGAGCCGGTAGGGATGCTTTCCTATCCCGGCTTCATTTTTAAACAGCTCCTTCACTTCTCCCTGAAAAACGTATTGCGCCTGTTTGGAATGAAGCTTATATACATGAACCGGCACAGCTGCTTCTTCATTGGTGTCTCTGTTTTTCCATACGAGCTCCCAGGCGTCTGGAGTGTAGCGGTTCCAGTAAAGCGTGCCCCGGAAATGGATCGTGCCCTCTTCATAGCTTGCCCGGACCGTATACAGTTTGACGTTTTCTGTCTGAATCATAACTGAAGCCGAATAATTCTGGGTGCGGTACAACCGGAAGCTGACAGCTCCTTTTTCATAATGAGGAGCATACCACTTGGATGCTTTCGCCATATCCTTGGCCGGCATATGAAGACGTTGCTGCCATAACGGCTTTTCGCTGCCATCTGCGATGTAAAAATCCCATATCCCTGTAAAATGACTTGAAGCCTCAAGCTTTACAGTCGATGACCACCATTTATCGTTCTTCCATTCCAAGGGGTAGTAATATTTCTTTGGCTCTCCGCGTTTTTTCAGGATCAATTGAAGCTTTGACGGCCAGCCATTTGCTTCAAGCAGATGCTTCGAAGCCGTGCCGAGCAATACCCAGCCGTGATCCACCGCTTCTACATCCATCAGATATGCAGGAAAAAGCTTCACTTTTTTTCCCGACGGCCTGGTAACTTTCAATTCCAGGTTGTTAAATTTATTGAGCACCGGCCTGAACAAACAGCCTTTCTCGTTTACACTGATTGTCCCCTTCTGCAGCCAGGTTGTTCCGCCCCGTCCGGTTTTCAGACGATAACGAATTCCTTCCCTCCGGCTCGAAAGCACCGCATAGCCGACCGCTTTAAAAGGAATATCAGCCGCCAGCTTTTCAAGCAGTACGTAAGGTACATAGCCTTCAAACGTTGAAAAGCTTCGTCCGTTTCTCGCATCAGACGCAAAAAAACGAAGCGGTACCCTGATCCGGTTTTCCCATTCCGGTCCTCCCGCCCATTCGATAAAAGAGTATTCCTCTTCAATTCGCTTTGGCAGCCGGTCATCTCCAATTTCAACGCGGATTGTTATACCGTGGTCGTCTCCAAGCCATTCCTTCGTCCGGCAGCTGTACTGTTTTTCCTTCCACGGGGACTGTCTTTTCTTCAGCTTCTGCACCGGTGTCCGGTAATGCGTTTTTATCGCTGGTGCCTTCATCTCGACGCTCTCCTCTGTAGTCAAACTCTTTTCACTATGTAAAATGCGGACGCTCTGAAAGGTCCGCATTACGTTTCATATTAGTATAGCATATGCGTATTATCAGCTTCTATACGCGAATGGACGCGTATACGTTTCGGCCAGACGGGCTCTCCAGGCAAAATCATCCTCCGCATGGTCATGGCGCCTTGGGATCCATTTTTTCCCGATAATCATCGTTTCCGGCCGTTCCTTTGTATACTGCTTCCATTCGGGTATGTCTTCATGCCCAGGATCTCCTTCTCTGGCGAACCGAACCCAGGCGTCCTGCATCCGGCGGGTGAGGCCCGGGCTTTCATTTATGCCCAAAAGCGCACGGTTCCGGAGCGAAAAAGCTGTTTTAACCGTATTAAACAAATACCCGAGCTCCAGTCCATGGCAGGCCTTCAGCCAGCGGGCTTCCACATTGAAGCGGTATTGATACACTTTTCCTCCCGCCCGGGAATAAAGCTCGCTGAGTTCTGTATGATATAAACGAAACGCCCGGTCTGTAAACATCTGCATAAAAATCTGCGAGCGGCTCCATTTCGGATATCTTTTCTTATAGTCATGATAAACAGCCATCGTTGTCTCTTCTGACATGTGCTCGTATTTCCGAAGATAAAATAATACGTACGTATCCACCGATTTTTTCTGGCGCAGCTCTGGGATCAGCAGCTTGAAAAAATGCATCTCGTTCGCATTGGAGCCGTGAAGAAGCTGCACCTTTCCCGCGTTTTCCTGAATCGCCCGCTCTACGTCAAACGGAATAATTTCTCCATCTGGTGTGGGGGCAAACATTCTGGAGCCGTTATACGGGCCGTTGGAGGTGAAATTTTTATTCACGAACGACACCGTAGTTTTTACAAGGTTTTCTGCCGGAATCATGCAGATGTCATTCATGGAATGCAGGCCGAGCTTGTAAATAAGTTGATCCGAAATATTTACCGCATCATCCACCGAACGCGCAAGTCCGGTGATCACACCGCTTTGGGCGATGACCTTCTGAAAAAGCCCACGGGCGGCAGGGGCAGCGAGCAGGGCTGTTACACTGATACTTCCGGCTGACTCTCCAAAGATGGTGACGTTCTCTGGGTCTCCGCCAAAGCTTTCAATATTTTCCTGGACCCGGCGGAGTGCTTCCATTTGGTCCAGCAGGCCGAGATTTTTCATATAGGCCTGTTCCGGCCCGCAAATGTTTTCTGCATCCAAAAAACCAAACATCCCCAGCCGGTAATTAATAATCACTATCACCACTTCTCCCCGGGCAGCCAAGGATTTTCCGTCATACAGCGCCTCCCGGTTCGATCCACTGTTAAAGCCGCCGCCGTGAATAAACACCATCACCGGCCGGCGGTATACCGGTTCTTCGTCCGGTCTCCAGATGTTTACATGCAGGCAGTCCTCCGTTTCCGTCCCCCTTCCGGAGGCCTTCCACGGTCTGCGGGCAGGCGGGGCCATAATCCAGAGCACTGTAAACTTCTGTGGACCCGCCTAAACGCTGAGGCTTTTTAAACCGCTCCGCTTCTGCGTATTTTATTTCGAGATATTCCTGAACATATTTGTATAAACGGCCTTCATATATTCCTCCGGGGGCATGCAGCCGGACAGTTCCTTTTGATTTTTTCATTTAATCCTCCATACATATAAAGTATTGTATTTATTTTTTAGTAAGAAAATATGTATATTTTAATTCTTTCTGATATTAGTCGACGGAATAAGGGGCAGGTTACGTATAAGCAGCTACATAATTTTACAAATTTTTACTTATCATTATGATATTCGTAATGGCAGCTGCTCTTTTACTATACAAACAATAAAAAACTGCAATACCCCGAAGTCGGGTACTGCAGTTTCCGGTTATTAGTTTTTAACATCGGGATTGCTGACTTCTGTATCACGTTTATTCATTACGTAAAGAACCCCAAGAACGATGAGTACAAAAACACTGAATACCGCAAGCACACCATAGCCTTCTCCTAAAAATCCGGACCGGTAAACGAGAGAGCCAAAAACACCGCCGAGCGCCGGTGCCGCCACCGGAATCCAGGCATACGACCAGTTAGAATCCCTTTTACCCGCAATAGGCAGAAGAGCGTGGGCAATACGCGGACCCAAATCCCTGGCCGGGTTGATCGCATAGCCGGTGGTGCCGCCAAGCGAAAGTCCGATAGCACCAACAAGAAAACCGACAATAAGCGGGTTCAGGCCTTCCGTGAACTCGTTTGCACCTATACTGTTTAATACGAGTAAAAATACAGCCGTCGCAATAAACTCACTTAAAAAGTTTGCAAACCGGTTCGGAATCGCCGGATCTGTTGAAAACGCCGCCAGCTTTACATCCGCATTCTCTGTTTCCTTCCAGTGGCCAAGAAAATGAAAATATACAACGGCTCCGCCGATTCCCGCACCTATAATTTGCGAAACGATATAGCCGGGCACGTCTGCCCATGGGAACGCCCCAATAGACGCAAAACCGAGAGTAACGGCTGGATTTAAATGAGCGCCGGAAAACTGCCCGACTGCATACACCCCCATTGCTACGGCAAACGCCCAACCGAGGGCAACAACAATCCAACCTCCCCCTTCTGCTTTCGATTTGTTTAAGTTAACGTTTGCAACAACACCGCCGCCAAAAATAATAAGTATCATCGTACCAATGACTTCCGCTAAGTATATTGACATCCTTCCAGCTCCTTTGTAAGCGTTTGTAATTTGCAGACATAAGTATCGACAGCCGTTTCGATTTCTTCAAACGACTAAAAAACCGCACACCCCGCTCCTTCTTGAGCATTTAGTGTGCGGCTTTCATTCAACTCAGCCCGATATATTAACTTAGAAAAACTGTAGCACGAAAAGAAAACGCTGTCAATTTGATTTGGAGCAGAGAGTTTCACTTATCCTCTTTTTACTTGCTGGCTCCTTTTATAAAAAAAGCGGCTGACCACGCAATTAACGGTCAGCCGACTGCACCTTTGTATTTATTTTTTATCTTTCGAATTATTTTTTTCTTCATTTTCCTGCTCGGCAGAATTTCTGCTTCCCTGCCATTGTTCCTTCTGGTCAGCTGTGTTGCCAGTGTCTTCCCCTTCCATATCAGCGACGGAGGCATCTTCTACCTTCTCCACCCGTCCTTCCTGCTCTTCCTCTTCTTCCTGTTCACTTGTGTAGCCGGTCATTTCCGGATCATCGGAAGGGGTCTCGGAAGTGCTGTGTTCACTTACCGCTTCCCACGTATCTTCTTTGTCAAAAGCTACATTTTCTTCACTTTTTTCCTGCTCCGGTCCGGGATTGACTACATCCTCTTCTACGGGATGATCCTGGGCAGGCTTGTCGCTGCCTGCATGGTCTACACAGCGCGTTGTTTCCGGCACAATTTCAAGGCGTTCGTATGGAATCTCTCTGCCGCAGATCTCACACTTGCCATAATTCCCATTTTTCATCACCTCGAGGGCATGGTCGATATTTTCAAGCTGCTCACGGGCCTGATTATTTAAAGCTGCGTCCTTTTCCATTTCATGCAGCTCCGTCCCCTGGTCGCCCGGATGGTTGCTGTACTCGGATAGCTCACCGATCGTTTCCGTGTTATTATTAGCATTTCCTGTTTCTTCTACTTCAATTTTTTCTTCGTTTTCTTCTTTCATTTCCAAAAGCCGATTTTTTAATGCTTTTTCCTGTTCTGCCGTAATCATTTGTATCCCTCCAGTTTTGTCTACTCTCTCTTTACCCAATTAACACGTATATTGAAAATGCTTTTTTCTTCAAAAGCGTTCACACAAAATAAACCGAAAAGAGTAAAAGCTTTCCCTCCGGCTTTGCTGCAAACTGTGATTGCCTAACATCATTTCCCCCGGTTTACTGATGTGTAAACACCTGGATTTCTCTTAAAATTTATCAGCCGCCCGCCTCTTCTGTTTTCACCATCCCATAGACTACTTGATTTACATAGCATCCTGCGAGAAGCTCTGATTCCTTGAGTGTTCCTTCCAGCTGAAAGCCCAGCTTTTCCGGGACCGCCCTGCTTTTTTTATTTTCTTCAGCGCAGCGGATTTCTACCCGGTGCAGATCCATTCCGTCGAAGGCGTAATGGGTAAAGGCTTCTACTGCCTGAGTCATAATACCTTGGCCCTCATATTCTTTCCCAAGCCAGTAGCCGAGGCTTGTTTTTTTATTCCCCCAGTCCACTTCGTGGTAGTTAATAACGCCGATAAGGTCTCCTTTAAATCGTATGCCTGCGCGAAATCCACCTCCAGCTGCTGCCTGCTCGAGCGCTCTTTCAATATTTGCAGCAGTATCCTGGGCCGACTGGACGCTGTCTACCCAATTCATCCATTCTTTTAGATGCTCACGATTTTTATCAATCAAGGCAAAGAGCTCTCCCGCGTGCTCTTTTTGAAGCAGCAGCAGCTCCAGACGATCGTTAATTTTATAGGCAAACATAGAATATCTCCTTTTACTCCATAATTAGCATGTCCTGTTCGTCAAATTTCCAGAATTCTGCGTACGCCGTTTCCCAAAGGTGACCATCCGGATCTTTAAAATACCCGCTGTAGCCTCCCCAGAAAACCCATTCCGGCTCTTTTACAATCCTGCCCCCGGCCTCGGCTGCCTGCTTCATGACATTATCGACTTCTTCCGCAGACTTTGCATTGTACGCAAGCGTCACCCCCGAAAAACCTTGTGCCGCTTCCTCCATTTTTTCACCAGTTTCTTCCGCCAGTTCCTTTAACGAATAAAGAGCCAGCCTCGTGCCTTTATTGTTAAAAAATACAATACCCGGGCCGTCTTCAGCTGCAGCAGCCTTAAAACCGAGTCCCTCTACGTAAAATTTTCTGGAAGCAGCAACATCCCTGACGCCAAGTGTAATAAGATTAATTCTATTCACAGCTTCAGCCTCCCTTATTGAATTCCCATGTACAAAAGATACTTTAATTGTTATTTCGCCGGAGGATTACTTTTTCCTTTTTCACTTTTCCGGAGTGACTGGGCAGGTAATTCCGGCTATGCTGCGCGTTTCACCCTTCATTCAAAGGGGAACGGTCCATTACAATCAGGATTACTATAAGGAGGCAGACGATTCATGAGTAAAACAATATTTATTACCGGCGCCGGCACCGGCCTCGGAAAGGGCACAGCGATTGGCCTGTCCAAAAAAGGCCACCGTGTGATTGCTGCAGTGGAAATAATGGCGCAGATCACAAGTCTCCGTGAGGAAGCAGAAGCAGCAGGTGCGGACCTCGAGGTCATTAAGCTCGACATTACCAATAAACGCGATCAGCAATTGATTGCCGACTATGACTATGACATTTTCGTCGCAAACGCAGCCATCGGGGAAGGTGGCCCAATTGCTGAAATACCAGTTGACCGCGTTCGCGAAATTTATGAAACCAACGTGTTCAGCACGCTTGAGAATGCTCAGATTGCTGCTAAAAAATTCGTAGAAAAAGGCCGGGGCAAAATAATCTTTCTCAGTTCTATCGTCGGCGTGGTGGCGATGCCTTATTTGGCCCCGTACGGCTCCACTAAACACGCTATCGAGTCCATTGCAAAGTCTATGAAAGCAGAGCTTGAAGAGTTCAATGTTCAGGTGGCAACCATTAACCCCGGCCCCTATGAAACTGGCTTTAACGACCGGATGTTCGAAGAAAAGTGGAAATGGTACGACCCGAAAAAAAACTTCACTCCGGAAAAATCAATCAGCGAAATGGAGCAAATGCTCGACAGCCAGTTTGACCCTGACGATATGATTAATAAGATGGTTGAAGTCATCGAAGCCGACCACCATGCCTTCCGTACGGCTCATCCGCAGGATACCGAAGACCAGATGAAGCAGGAGGAACAGCAGAACTGGGACGCCCGAATATAAAAAATAAACCGGCCGCGTGCCGGTTTATTTTACGTTCTGATCCATATGAAGGAACTTCATACCAGTGTCTACCTGCCCATAAAAGTACTGTTCGGAAAGGTCTTCTCCTTTCAGCCAACGGGCGAAGTCAATTTCGTAGGCCCCCCGGCCACCCCCAAGCGCGAACCATGCTTTTTGTTCCTCCAGCAGGTATCCGGAGGTATGAATCGTCCCCGCCCAACTGTGGTAATTATCCGAAAACACTCCGCCTTCAGTATTATTCAGCAGCCGGTACGCCTCTTCTGCGGAAGGTCGTGCCTGCTTTTTCTTTTCCATAACCGCCTGACGCGCTTTCGAATCCACTAAATAATGGCGATTTTCTTCCGGCATTTTTTCAAAGTGATTCGTACATGTCTGATCCTCCCTGGCGATAACTCCGCGCGGTGACGCCTCTACTACTTTGGAAACACCTTTCGTGTCCTGAACCACGTAGCTGAACGAGTGACGGTGCGGCATTTCTTTCAGCATATCCACCGCCTCCTCCACCGAGGCACACACCTCCAGAATTAAGCGGCCGATCATGGAGCAGATAAAGCCATCCCCCGGCTTTTTCCGGTGCATGAAGTTGTAGCCCATCGCAAGCTGTTTTTCGTTCATGCCGTCCATCCGGCCCGTCACCCGCTGCGAGGGGCCAATCATCGCATAGCCCTGATCCGCCGGCTGAAACAATGTATACCTGCCCTCGTAGGTTTTTGGATGATAATCGTAATTACGCACCAGATAGTTGCTTCCGGTCATAATAGAGCAGCCTGATTTAGGTATTTCAAGACGGTAGCCGGAGAAATGCATAATGATTTTTTCCATACTCCATTTCAAACCGTCCTGCAGCCCTTCAAGTTCCTCCCAGATACCCGGGGCCATCTTCATAAGCGCTTCCTTCGTTTCTCCTATGTCCACCTGGAACCGTGGCTTTCGTATTTTCCACTGCTTGTCCCGGTTTTCGACGGACAGCGACCCGGCGAGACGTTCTCCCTGGAACCTGCCAAATTCGTAATGGGTGCCGCGAAACTGCACCACGCTGCTGTATATTTCTTTCACATTGTCACCTTCATTAAATGGTTATTTTCCCGACGAGACGTGAAAAACTAGCTCCGCAAATTGAAAAACCGCCTGCATCCAGGCGGTTCAGCGATGCTTTTGCCGGTATTCCTGTTCGAGTATGCTCATCATTACGGCGTGATAGTACTGGTGGTCATAGTAACGGCATTCGCGCTTCATTCCTTCGTGGACAAATCCAAGCTTTTCATATACGTGAATCGCCCGGGTGTTAAACGAAAACACCTCGAGTTCAATCCGATGGAAATTCAATTTTCCGAACCCGTATTCAAGCATCAGCTTTGTCGCTTCAGTCCCGAAGCGCTGCCCGATATAATCGTCAAAGACGACCATTTGAAACCTTGCCTGCCGGCTCGCCGGTGCATCAATATCAATAAACGAGGTATCCCCGATTAATTGATCGTTTCCCTGCATGAAAATGCCAAGACGGACATCTGCATGGGCGCCGGTGCCTTCGATATAGCGCTCCACGTCCTCCAGGGTATAGATGTGGCTTGCACCGGTAAACTGGCGCGCAATCTGATTATTGTTAAACGCTTCGTAAAGCGCCGGTACTTCTTCGTTCGTGTATGGACGCAGGTACAGCTGTTCTCCTTCAATTGCCTTTACTAATGGCTGCATTATTTATCCCCCATTTATTCCCTGTTATTCTGATATACAATCATTACGCTGAAATAAAAGAAGTTCATCCCAAATTGAATGTCCGTCACTTCAATATCCGCGTCATCCAGGAAGGCATTTACCTTTGTGTCGAGTCCTTTATCGCTTATGGCGTAAAACGTTTTTATCCTCACGTTTCTCCTCCTCAGCATTTTCCTATTATCTATTGTACCAAAAACAGGTATGATAAAAGGAGAACAGGAGGGAAAATTATGGAACGAATTTATTACGGGGAACACTCTGAACAATTTGGAGACCTTCGTCTGCCTGAAGGAGACGGCCCCTTTCCTTTAGCAATAGTTGTTCACGGGGGTTTTTGGAGAATGACGTTCGGCCTCGATATTATTCAGGACGCGGCGGAGGATTTAACCATGGAAGGCATTGCTACTTGGAATATTGAATACCGGCGGGTGGGCCACGCAGGCGGTGGATGGCCGGGAACATTTAACGACGTCGGCAGGGCCGCTGACTATGTCCGGGAGCTCGCTGCCGTTCATCCCATCGACATTCGGCGGGTATTTACCATCGGTCATTCCGCAGGAGGCCAGCTCGCTTTATGGCTTGCTGCCCGGCCATTTTTGCCGGCTACAAGCGAGCTGTCCCGCTTCGCTGAACCGTTACCCATATACGGAGCAGTAAGCCTTGCCGGCGTGCTCGATATGCATCTGATGCACGAGATACATGATTATCGCAACAAAATCACCGGCGCCAAGGAACCTATGGACCCCGTTGCAGATCTGCTCGGCGGCTCCCCGGATGCATTTCCTGAGCGCTATGCTGAAACGTCGCCGTTTGATCTGATTCCTATTGATGTCCCCCAGATACTCGTGCACGGAGCCCTCGACGTGAACGTGCCGGTCGGCATCAGCGCCCAGTACCACCAGGCAGCAAAAATCGGCTACCGGGCCATCCGGTATCTCGAACTTCCGGACGCGGAGCATTTTATGCTTACCGATATACAAACCGATGCCTGGAGCCTTATTAAAGAAGAAATTCATGAGATGCTGCTTTTATAGATTTACTTGTGCAAGCCCAGCAATATAAATTTAACAGCAAAAAAACCGGCATCTCTGCCGGCTTTTTATTGAGACTGCAGGTGAAAACCAATGTGTTCGAGCGCAGTTTCAAGATTTCTTGAAATATGGATATTCATTTTTAAAATTTCATTGTTGCTTAACTCGTGCTGGGCGATCGCCGGGGATATTCCTGTCAGCAAAATATTAACACCCATGAGCTTCAAGGCATGAATGACGTTAATAAACACGTGTGGAAATTCACCATCTACAATCACAAGTCCGGACAAATCGATCACAAGATGCTCAATTTTTTGTGCCGCTGCGTATTCGAGAACGGTCCGGGTAATAATGTCAGCCCGTTTTTCATCAATAATTCCCTGAACCGGAAGAATCGAAATACCTTTTCTGACCGGGATGATCGGCACGTTTAAAAATCCGAGGTTGTACTGGGTGTGGTCAAGCTCGATAATATGGGCAAGTACCTCTCCCATGGCTTTTAAGTACTCCACATCCTCCTGGCTGAATACTTTTTCCTCCGGATCCATGACGCACAGTGTGCCAAATACATTGCCGTTCAGATCGGTCAGCGTGACACCAAGGAACCCCTTCATTTGCAGCTGGGATGTCACCTCCAGCTCCCTTGTCATCACGTCTTTCGTCAGATTCTCTGTACAGAATGCGTCTTCTTCATTCATAATAATTTTTCTGCAGTATGTATCGCTGTATTCCACCGAATAGCCCTCGGGGATAATTTCTTCTTTTTTATTGAAGCTGCTGATAACAGTCATTTCATTGCTGCCGCGCTTTGTAATATACGCTGTATTTACACCAAGCTGGTCTGCGATTAAATCAAACATTTTTTGCGAAACGGATTTCAACGACGGAAATTCAGTCGAATCCAGGCTGTATTCTTTTTGCAATTTTTGTTCCTCCAACATTTAGTTTAATTGCGGGGGCAGTTTGCACATTAGAATTATTATAATACTTTTCCTATTTCCAAACAATACATGTGTCTTTAGTATGGTATAAATGTTTATTTGGTACGCATTTTCATACAATTACTTTATTTCATACAAAAAAGTCAGGGAATCCCCCTGACTTAAGTGTAAAGCGTATGGACTGTATAGAGCGCGTTTTCAACGAATCCATACTCTGAAGCGTGCGGGCGGTCATCACCATCTCCGTACCCGTAATCAAGCATGCGGTTTCGATTCAGGCAGAGCTTCACCATGGCTGGCTGAAAAAGGTTAAAAAGCTCAAAGCGTCCGGTCAGCTCCGGAAAACGCTTTTGATACGATTCAATTGTTTCCACTGTCATTTTCCAGAATGCATGCTCTGCAAGTAAGCTTTTCCGGTCAAGCAGATCCGACAGGTAGCGGAAATGGCAGATGAACAATCCCGTAAAAATAAACTGCACGAGCCCTTCCGGCGGTTCACATCTCAGCACCTGCTTTAAATGCTCGGGAAGATCTTCAAGCTCCGGGAGCTGCTGGTCACTCACATTTACGTCATCCACAAAGTCTTTCATAATAAGCCGGTGCGGCCTGCAGTTCTTTAACACCACAATCGTATTCTGGCCGTGCGGTGAAAAAACGGTGCCGTATTTATACATGTAATGCAGCAGCGGAGGGAGTACGGAATCAAACAGCTGTTTCATCCAAGCTTTTGTACTTAACCCCGACCGCTCCACGTATTCGAGCACCAGAGGCTTTCCATTCGCATCCTCGTGCAGAAGGGCCGCCAGCGTTACTGGTTTTTCCTCCGCTTCCACAGCCGTATAAATGCTTTCTCTCCAGACAGCCCCCAGCATTTCTGTATACTGGTACGGCACTCCCTGCAGATGATGAAACGCAGGGTGCGGCACATCGATCGTTTCTGTCTCCCCGAGCAGTCCCACCCTGCACGTATCCCTCAGAAACGGATCTTTGTCCTTAACGGTCTGAATCCACTTCGTCACTTCCGGAGCCGCCATTGTCCGCTCACTGGGAAGCCCCCGGTACACCAGCGTATTCAAAATACTTACCGGAAGCTTCACATGTTTTTTTGTTTTATGCTCTGTATTTACGAACGTACGGATCGATTGCTGCGGAAGGTACGTATCCTCTGAATACTGCAATGGAATAACCCATCCCTTGGCAATGTACTCAGCGTAAAGCGTTACAATGTGATTGTCCCACTGCCACTCATGCACCGGCATGTAATAATAGTCCTCCGCTTCTCTTCCGGCCTGGTTTATAAGATCGCGAAAATATTTTCGTTCGGTTCTATTCAGCTCCTTTTCTATTAAACGATGGTAGCCATCGGCGTGTACTGTTTGAAATGAAGCTGCTTTCTGATGGACCGCTATCCAGAACAAACGAACCTTCTGCTTGTGTTCAGGAGCATAAGAAAGATAATCCTGAAAGCTGAAGCCAATGCGGCCTTTATTGTAAGTGATCCATGGATGCCCGCCTATTTCTCCTTCAAGCCGCAAATAATCCATTTCCGCAAGCTCGGCAGCTGTCGTTTGTTTGTCCAGCAAATGGCAGTCCGCGGTCAGGGTATGATAATATTCCTTTAGTAAATGGCCGGCTGTCTCACTTGAGATAGGTGCCATCTGCTGAAGCTCAAGCAGAAAAGCATCCGCCCGCACAGATACTTCTATATCATGCTCTTTTTTTATGATGCTTTCCGGATACACATGGACACTGTCAAAAAACCGCTTGCGTGCAGAAAATGTATAAACCGCTCCTGAGGCTTCTACTTGAAGCGTTTGAGGATCGCCTTCTTTTACAATAGACGCGTCTATAATAGCTTCGTATAAAAATTCCTGCAGCATCTTCGCTGTTAACCGCTGGTTCGCTTCCTCCCAGTGCCGCTGTTGGACGGCTCCAAAGGAGTCAGCTGTATATGGATTCATGTGCTTTCTTCCCCTCCATTTAAGATTAGGCGTACAGGCTTACGCAAAAACCTCGTTCTTTTCTTTCTCAAATTGCTGAAAAACATTTTTGGTCCGGATGGGGTAAACCTCCCGGCCTGCGATCTGATTAATAATGACCGCGTTCCGATGCGCTCCGAGTCCGAGATCCGGTGCCCCGACGCCGTGCGTGTGCGTTTCACCGTTTTGAATAAACACATGATGGTTCTTTTCAGGCTGCACAGCGCGGTATCTTTCGTCAATTCGCAGACGCCCTTGTTTATCACGCTGCAGACCTGCTTCGACGCCTTTTAAAAACGACTGCGGAGCTGGCTGATAGCCCGTAGCCGCGATCAGCGCTTGCGTTTCTTCTGTGTATTCCGTTCCGTAGTTAACTTCCTTCAACGAAAGCTTCATTTTACCGGCCGGCGTTCTCTCCGTGCCCATCACTTCCGTATTTGCCTGTAGAATAATATCCTCGCTCCTCCCTCCAATCGTCTGCTCATAAAGCTCATCGTACACCGCAGCGATCGTGTCAGCGCTGATTCCTTTATACAGAAGATCCTGCTTCTGAAGCAGATGCTCCTTGGTCCAGGAATCAAGATGGTAGAAATAACTAATATATTCTGGTGAAAAATGCTCCAGCCCTAGCTTGGAATACTCCATCGGGAAAAATCCTGAAGATCTTGTATACCAGCGCAGAGTGTATCCATATTCAGGCCGGTGCTTTAACAAATCATAAAAGACTTCAGCAGCGCTCTGGCCGGAGCCTGCCACTGTAATGCTCTCCTTTTGGAGCAGCTCCTTCCGGCGGTACCGATAATCAGCAGAATGACAGACGCCTTCTCCTTCTTCTGCCCAGGAGGGAAGCGACGGCTTCGTGCCCGTGCCCGTTACGATGTGGCGGGCATAGTAGTATTCGGTCGCCCTGGCATCTGCATGCACCGCTTCCACTTTATACAGACTGCTTTCCTCCAAAAAGGACACATTGGTCACGTGCCGGCCAAACCGGCAGGAGGAAAGCTTTTCCGCTGCCCACTGGCAGTAGTCATTGTATTCGCGACGCGGAATATGAAATTTTTCATAGAAATAAAAAGCATACAGCCGGTCCTTTTCCTGTAAATACTGCAAAAAGGAGTAGGGACTCTTTGGATCTGCCAAAGTGACCAGATCAGCAAGAAAAGGGACCTGCAGGCTCGTCCCGTCAAGCAGCATACCGCCGTGCCATTCAAATGCTTCATTTTCATCCAGGAACACACCCTGGATTTCCGGTACGTTCTCCACAAGCGCTGCCATCCCAAGATTGAATGGCCCAATGCCTATGCCAAGTACGTCATATACTTCTGTTTCAGCTGCCACCAGCTGTCCCTCCTTCAAACATCTCCCGTCTGCAAACCATTAGAAGCCCCCGTTTATCTGGCAGATCCACCGGCTTTACAGGCTCAAACCCCGCTTTTTTAAATACATGAATCATTTTGTCATTGGTAATATCGGGTTCTGCGATAATCCGGGCGGTCTGGGCGTGCTGGAACTGCATCGAGAGCATAGCCTTTAAAAGCGGCAGGGCATAGCCTCTGCCTGTTTCTTCCGGAGGCCCAATCAAAAGGTGTACACCCTGATCTTCCGGCTCCGATCCGTAATAGGAACCGATGATGTCGTCCGCTGCCCAATACACTTCCCAGTAGCTGACCGGACGCCCGTCGAGCTCTCCAATGTAAAGTGTCTGATGGGTATCATTAAGCGCCTTGTGCAGATGGGTTTGATATTTAATTTCACTTATATTCAGCTGCCAAAATGGCACCACGTGGGGCTCGTGCATCCAGCCATGCAGCATGCCAAAGTCGGCTGTTTCATCAACTGCGCGGAATTGAATGCGTTCACCGGCTTGCCCGTCCGGCTTCCGGGTAAAGATATGAGAGTTAGATGGCCGGGCTTTCATGCTGCAGGCACTCCTTTGCGGTCAGCGGGTTTGAAATATGAATATAAACGGACTGTTCAGCAAGGGAGCCGACCAATTCATCCATATCAAAAAAGCGGGTCAGCAGATTACCCTTGGAGGGGATTGTTTCGTGCTCGAGAAGGCTTTCAGTTAAAGCGGAACGGCCGAATGCTTTTTCTGCATCTTCAAGCTCTTTTCGCAGTATTTGCAGCAGCTCCGCCTCTGCAATCAATCCCGAAGCCCCAAACCCGTTAATCAGCCCAAACAAATGGTTGATAAAAAAGTAGTAACGAAAGCGTTCATCTGCAATGTCATCTGCGCATATCGTGTCGCTTGAAGCATTCAGCTCCGGCACGTACTCTTTTAAGTGCGCTTCCTTCGAGCGTGCAAAATAATAGCCCTGGTTGTCCCGGTAATAAAACACCTGCGGATAGCCGCCGGTAAAACGCACGACGGAATTCTGCTGGTGGGCTTCAAGCGCAATGCCGTGGGTCATATACAGCCAAAGCATCGGATGCAGGGAGATTGATAAATACCGCCGGAACCAGTCCCGGCTTACTTCGGCAGTGCTCCGGTTTTCTGCCTGGGCAAGACTTCGGATCAGATTGCCGAGCATACTGCCTTTTCCGTAAGCATCATGCACCAGTCCTGCGGCCAGTGATACCTGATTGTCCATAGTTTCCTGAAAAGGGTTTTGCCGGATAATTGTTTCAAAACCTGTTTCTTCTTCACCTTCAAGGGCGATGTATGCTGGATCACGAACAATTTCAAACCCCGGAAAAAACCGCGCTGCCTCTTTTCCAATCCGGCTCTGCATCAGCTTTTCCACCTCCACACCGCGCGCCAGTTCTTTTTTTTGATTCACACGCAGAGAGTTGGTAACCTTCACCGGAATAGAGACTTTGAACATATAAGGTGACTGCTCATGGTACAGGGTCCGGATCGAGGAGGTCGCTGTAAAGCTCCGGCCGGCCGGGCCAAGATACGCTAATTCTCCCAGGTCTATCTTCTGCTGGATGGATTCCTGCCGGAGCATGGCCTCTGCCTGAAGCGGATGCACCGGCAGCAGGGCATATCCATCATCCGGACGACAATAGTTTTCTTTAAATGCTTCCTCTGTCTCTGGAGCATGCACGAGTTCTTTTTTCACGATAGCTGACGCACATTCCTTTTCCATCGATGCTTCCTCCACCTGCTCGAGGGGCGCCCGGAAGAAATGCATCTGAAAACGCCCGCCGGTTTCCGGCGAATACAGGTCCCTTTCCTCTTTTCGTTCCATGCCCTGCCTGCTTTTAGGGGTCGGGTGCAGCAGATGCCCGAGCAGAAGGGCCTGTTCTGAATCAATGTAGCGGGAGAGTAGTTCCCCCTTCTGCTCCTTGCGTGCTTCCAAAAACAGCTCTGTGAGCTCAAAGCTCTGCAGCACCCGCTGCATCATCTCTTCTTTCCCTCCCCTGTCACCGTATTCAAGCGAAAGCTCCTTCAAAAGCAACGCCCCTGTGGTTACCACATCAAGCTCAAGCAGGGAACCGTTTCCGAGGATTTTATAATAAAGCGGAAAACGAAAGATATGCCGGTGGGTCAGAGAGCGGTATTTTACTGGAAGAATCAGCTCAATTTTCTGGCGGGAGAGCTCCACGCGGCACTCCCCCTCGCCCCAGACACCACTTCCGGTTTCACGCAAATAGCAATTGATAAAGCTCTGCATCGAAGCTTCTGCTGCTTGTTGTTTAAAATTCAACGCCTTCCCTCCTTCGTAAAATTTCAATATGCCGTCCTGCTTCAATGATTGACTGGATTACATGATCTATATCCTTTTCCGTCGTTAAAGGGTTCAGCAGAGTGCATTTTAAAAACTGTCTGCCGTCTATTTTCGTTTTGGCAATGACTGCTTCGCCTGAAGCATATAGCTGCTGCTGGATTTCTCTATTGATTTCATCCTCCTCCGCTTTTTCAAAGGAATGCTCTGGGCAGTATTTAAACACCACTGCATTCATTTCCGGCTTCATTACCAGGTACAGCTCCGGCTCGTCGTTAATTTTTTGCGCGAGACGTTCGGCCTGTTTTAACCCACGGCCTATCATTTCCGCCCATTTATCCGTTCCGAGAGTACGGAGCGTCATCAATATTTTAAGTGCATCAAAGCGGCGGGTCGTCTGCATCGAATAATCCACAAGGTTCGTAAAGCCTTCATCTCTGTCATCCTCCGGATTCAAATACTCCGCCCCGTGTCTGATAAAACGAAAACTATCCTGGCTCCTGACCAAAAAAGCGCCGCAGCTGACCGGCTGATAAAATAATTTGTGAAAATCCACCGCCACAGAATCTGCGTTCTGCATCCCTTCAAGTTTGGCAGCGTGATTACTGCAGAGCGCTAATGCACCTCCAAACGCTGCGTCCACATGCATCCACAGATTCTCTTTACCAGCCGTATGATAAATATCCCTGAGCGGGTCAAGGCTTCCAAAATCAGTCGTGCCGGCAGTTGCTACCACGGCAATAGGATGATCACCAGATTCCCTTGCCTCCTGAATAAAGGCCTCGAGCCTCCCGCTGTTCATCCTTTTATGCTCATCTGTCGGCACCCCTACTACGGACCGTTCTCCCAGGCCAAGCTGAACTGCCGATTTTTTGATGGTAAAGTGCGCCTCCTCTGAACAAAAAATCTTGAATCTGGAGGCTTCCGTAGGAAGGCCATCGGCTTTCACATCATGTGACAATTCCCGTGCGCAGTACTGGTCTCTTGCAAGCAGCAGCCCCATAAAATTCGATTGAGTCCCTCCGGTCGTAAACGTTCCCCCGGCGGTTTGAGGCAGCTGGTACAATTCACACAGCCAGTTCACTACCTCTGTCTCCACTGTTGTCGCTGCCGGGCTTTGATCCCAGGAATCCATCGATTGATTCAGAGCACTCACAATTACATCCGCGCACACCCCGGATAAAAGCGGCGGGCAGTGCAGATGCGCCATTGCATGAGGGTGGCTGATATTTAAGGAGCGTTTCATAATATGCTCCATTACTTCGTCAAGCACATTATCAAAAGTATGCTCATGCTCTATGCCATGAAAGAATTGTTTTATCTGCTGCTCTCCTTCTGCGGACACCGGGCTTTCATTTTCGTTGAAAAACTCCGCTATATAGGCAGAAGTCCGGGTTAACATTTCGAGAGTTCTTTGCTTATCACCGATGTTAGTTAGAAATTCATTATCAAATGCGGTACGCGACTCTTCCTTTACAACCGGCATATCGTCTCCTCCATGATCTGTTATTAGAGATAATGAAAATCATTATCAATTAAGTTGAAAAAATAAAAGCTCTATTTCAAGCTTTTAATTACAATGTACACATTAATTGAAAATGATTATCAAAGTCAATAACTGCTCTGGAATTGATACAAAGGTTGGGTTCTTCTGTTAACAGCTTTTAGGTCCATTACCCTCACCTCTTTTCAAATTATGACTTAGTAATCATGTGCTTTTGCCAGAAGCAGCCGTATTGTTTAAAAACACCCCTATCAGGTAATAAGCCGTGTATCAATAACTATTATCAGGAGGTGCAGCAATTGCTCGTACGCACAAAGGATTTTCAGGTCTTTTGGATCTCGGCCACCGATGAAGAAGCAATCGGCTCTATTTCCGACGTCTATTTCGATTCCAGAGGCGAATGGAAGGTACGGTTTCTCGTCGCAGATACCCGCACATGGTTTGTCGGCGGAAAGGTTCTGCTCAGCCCCCAGCTGATTAACCGGCTTGATCTGGCCGGCCAGGCTATTCAGATGAATGCTTCGAAAGATCAGATTAAAGACAGCCCGAAGCCGGACGAGCACGAACCTATTTCCCGTTCATATGAAGCCTCAGTGCTAAATTATTACAACCTCGAGCCTTACTGGATTCCAACAGCCGGCAGTACCGGAAACGGTCCGGTTATGCCTGTAGGCGACCCCTTCGCCCCTAACGATGATGACAATAATAATGCGCGTCCCGCCCACGACACTGCCGTTACTGGTGCGGAAGAAAATGAAATGGAAGCCGCCCAGAAAAAAGAAGATTACTATCTCCAGAGCACGAAGGATCTCCGCGGATATGATATCGATGCAGGCGGTGAAAACATCGGCACGATCTCTGACATTGTTTTCGACACAAACGACTGGAGTGTTCAGTTCATCGAAGTTGATACTGCCGGTGCTCTTTCGAGTGACCACTCTCTTGTGCCAGTGGAATGGTTTAACCAGTTCAGTGCGGCTGATGAAAGTGCCACCACCAGTGTGAGCCGTGAAGCGGTAGAAAATTCACCTGATTATGAAGCCTCCATGACGTTAACTGATGACTATGGTGAAGAAATCCGCCGTCACTTCGGCAGCCCCTCGAATAGATAGGTGAAAGCTGTCCGCTGTTTAAAAGCAGCGGGCTTTTTTATATCTGCCGAATCCGGAACCGCTGTGATATGTTAAAATAAATAAGCTAATAATCCTTCAAACAGCTCAGGAGTGGACTACCCATGGATAAAAAAGATATTGCCGACCTTCGCAGGCAGCTAAAAACAGACAACGATCTGCTCACAATCTCCGACATCTTCAATGTTTACATAATGAAGGAAACCACCGATATTTATCACCACCAGAGCCAGCCGTTCGAAATGCTCGACAGTGACCAGCAGGAGCTGTTTATGGCCAATTTCAAAAAGGTTCTCACCGGGCAGCTGGATGAGAAGCTGTTTGAGCTGAAATTTCAGCAGGAAGCTGAAGATTCCAGCCAGTTCATTCTTCACAAAGGCCTCTTAAGCCGCAATGTTGAAGACTGGAAGGAACAAATGCTTCGCATGACCGAGAAAATGATCGAAGACCATCCGTATGAAAAGGATACTGTTATTACCTTTATTCGTGCTGAGTATTTAAAGCCGGCCAAACAGCGGAATGAGGAAGCAGAAACGAGCGGTCGCGATGCGGTGTATTCCAATGCTTTTATTCTCTGCAGCATCAATAAGACAGAGGAGCCGAAAAAAGAAATGCAGTTTGATTACATTGAGAAGGAATTCAAATACAAGGTCGAGGTCGATCCGGTCATTGACCTTAAGCATCCGCTGGCCGGCTTTTTGTTTCCCTCCATGACCGAGGGAGCCGCTGACGTCAACCGTGTCCTTTATGCGGCCTCAAAGCCCAACGAACCGGACTACCGGTTTATCGAAGACGTGCTGAACGGCGAAGAGATCGTCACCGCCAAAGAAAACAAAACAGCATTTGAGGATATAGTGAGAGATGTGGTCGGCGACCAGATGAACCCCGCCACGCTTGCGAACGTCTACGGCGAAATTCACCGGGTCGTCGAAGAAAATGAAGAGGATACCCCGCCGACGCTCGACTATAAAGACGTCGAACGGGTGCTTCAGCAGAGCGGCGAGCAGGTGGAGACCGACAAAATAAAAACAGCCTTTCAGCGGGTCACCGACAACGAAACGTACGAACTGAAAGCAAACAGCATCGTGCCGAAATACAATTCCAAATCCATTAAAATTAATACGAAAATCGCAAATATTGCGATCAGTCCGCAGGACCTGGAATACGTAAGACAGGTCAACTATCAGGGAAAACGCTGCATTATGATTGAAATTGAAGAGGACGCAGAGATCGAAGGCTTTAAAATGCTCCCCGAAGCCTTTGGTGAAGATACTCCGTAATAACACAAGGAAGGCCCCGGGCGGGACCTTCCTTGTTTTTTAATATACAGCTGTGCCGGCGGCGTTCTTTGCCTACTCCCTCTTACTTCCGCACTAATTTTGTGGCCACTTCCACATGCGTTGTCTGCGGGAACATGTCCACCGGCTGGGCTTCTACAACCTCGTATCCGCCCTCCACGAGGTGCTTTAAATCCCGGGCGAGTGTCGCCGGGTTACAGGAGACGTACACAATACGTTCGGGAGCTACCTCGAGCATCGTATCCAGCAGCTGTTCGTCGCAGCCCTTCCGTGGCGGATCCACAACAACGACGTCCGGACGCAGCCCGTTTGCTTTTACCCACCACGGCATCACTTCCTCAGCTTTCCCTGTCGCAAAGGTTACGTTATCAAAATGATTCAGCTGGGCGTTGCGCTTTGCATCACTCACGGCCTGCGGCACTACTTCTACCCCGTAGACTTCCCGGGCTTTTTCTGCTAGAAACAGCGAGATGGTTCCGATGCCGCAGTAGGCATCAATGACCGTTTCATGACCGCGCAGGTCCGCGTACTCCAGCGCTTTATCATACAGCGTTTTTGTCTGGACCGGGTTTACCTGATAAAAGGAACGCGCGGAAATCGCAAACTTCACTTCGCCAATGTGGTCGTAAATGTAGTCTTCACCCCACAGCGTTTTTGTCCGGTCGCCAAAGATAACATTCGTTCGCTTCGTGTTCACGTTTTGAACGATGCTTGCCGTATCCTTTACTTCGTCTCGGACAGCTTCAATAAAAGCCTGCTCCTCCGGGATTTTTTTGCCGTTTGTAATAAGGACAATCATCAGCTGGCCGGTGGTTGGTGCGTAACGTGTCACGACGTGGCGGAGAAAGCCCCGTCCGCTTTCTTCATCATAGGCACTCATGCCAAACCTGCCGGCAATGTCTTTTACCTGCTGAACGGCAGCGTCGTTTTCCTTCTGCTGAATAATACACTCGTCCATATCAATAATGTTATGTGTCCGCTTCTGGTAAAAGCCCGCTTTTAACCGGCCGTCCTCTTTTACACCGATCGGCACCTGGGCCTTGTTGCGGTAGCGCCACGGATCCTCCATCCCGATCGTATCGTGGACCACTGCTTCGTCGAGGCCGCCGATCCGTTCAAACGCATCCTTCACCTGTTTATGCTTATAGCGGAGCTGGGCCTCATAGGTCATATGCTGCAGCTGGCAGCCGCCGCATTTTACATAGACCGGGCAGGGCGCTTCGGTTCGTTCGCTGCTTTCTTCAAGAACAGTAATAAGCTTCGCGAAGCCGTAGCCTTTTTTTGTTTTAAGAACCTTTGCCTGAATACGCTCACCAGGCAGAGCGTACGGGATAAACAACGCATACCCGTCGATTCTTCCGACTCCGTGCCCCTCGTGGGTTAAATCCTCAATTGTCGTTTCTATTAATTCATTTTTTTCTACCGGAGCTTCCGGCTTATTTTGCTTGCTCATTATTTCGTTCCTTCCGTTCGTTCTAGTCTGTCAGAAAAATTGTAACACAGGAGTGGTTTGGCGTCCGTCTGTTCGCACGCTATAATGTAGGAATACATAAAGCAAATGGTTAGAAATGGAGAGATATGTATGAACATCCGTCTCATTGAGCCGGCCGATGCCAACGATCACCTGGCATTCAGCCAGCAGCTCGACAATGAAACGTCCTATATGCTGCTGGAGCCGGGAGAGCGCAGGCCAACAGCCGAACAGCACCAACATATGGTAAACGAGTTTATTATGAAGGATCATCTTGTGCTTTTTGTGGTGGAGGATGCGGGTGCGGTTGTTGGACACGCGATGGGTGTCGGCGGCAGCACCATCCGTAACTGCCGGACCGCCTCTGTCGTTATCGGAATCCTGCCGGCCTACCACCGCCTGGGCATTGGCAGCCGGCTGCTCAGGCGTTTAGAAGCATGGGCTGTAGAGCGAAGCCTTCACCGCCTGGAGTTGACCGTAATAGAAGAAAATACCGGGGCGCGTGCGCTCTATGAACGCTTCGGCTTTCAGACCGAAGGGATTAAACAGGACTCGCTTTTCGCCCACGGGTCGTACGTCAATGAAATTATGATGGCTAAGCTGCTGTAGAAAGGAGAACCAACCTTGCGCATTTCATTTGAAGCAATTTATGAGCTGATTCTTGCCGCTCTCTTAATATTTTCTTTAACGGTGGACCTGCCTCCTGACCAGTCCAGGGCGCTCGATTTATTTATCTACGTGTTGTTTGTGATTGATTTCGGCGTCCGCTTTTTTGCGAGCGACAACAAATGGCAGTATATTAAAAGCAATCCGCTCGAGCTGATCGCCATCTTGCCGCTCGGAGAAATTTTCCGGGCTGCCCGACTCGTTCGTCTCTTAAAAGTTCTGCGTTTAATTGTACTTTTCAATCGGAAGCACTCTCCGTTCGACGTATTTTTTTCTAAATACCACATAGACCGAGCTGTCATTATTGTCGGGGTGCTTCTGTTTGCGGCCAGTCTTTCCATGCGCTGGATTGAACCTGACTTTCACACATATGAGGAGGCACTGTGGTGGGCAATTGTCACAACCACCACAGTCGGGTACGGAGATTTCATTCCAGTAACAACTGCCGGCCGGATTATTGCAAGCATTCTGATGATCGTCGGCATCGGGCTGATAGGCGTGATTACCGGAACTGTAGCAGCCTTCTTCTCTCAGAACCAACGCACGCTGCCACCCGAAGCCCGGCACGTGCAGGAAACGCTGAACCACTACCCGAAGATTACGACCAAAGAAATGGATGACATGATTGCTTCACTCGAAAAGTGGAAGGAGCGCTATAAAAAAGAGGAAGATCAATCATCATAGTTGTCTTCCTCTTCTACGCCAATCACCTGGCTGCGGCGTTCAAGCAGCACCACGTCGCGCCAGCGCCCCTGCATTTTGCCGATACGCTCCCGTACGCCTACTTCACGAAACCCTTTGCGCCGGTGAATGCGCAGACTGTAATCATTTTCCGGAAAAATGCCGGCCTGGAGCATCCAGTAGCCTTCCGCTTCCGCTTTTTCAATTAATGCTTCCAGAAGCGTTCCACCCACACCGCGGCCGCGTTCATCCTGGTGAATATAGACGCTCGTTTCACCTACACCTTCATATACTTCCCGGCCGGAAACCGGTGCGAGCGCTGCCCAGCCGATTACTTTTTCAGTTGTAGTATCGATAGCAACAAGACGGCAGGCCAGGTCGTGCGTCGCTGACCAAAGCTCCCATGACGGCGCCTCCGTTTCAAATGTCGCATGCTCACTCATAATCCCCATTTCGTATATGTCCCGGACTTCAGGCCAATGCTCCTTCTGCATTCTCGCTATGTAATAGTCCACGTGCATCTACCCCTTATCCTGCTTTTTTTCCTAGAATAACATACCTGTTTTTCTTTTGTTTATTTCAGCATCCGCCTGCAGGTTGTTTACAATTCAATGAACAAAGGAATACCTTTCACGTAACCCGTCTCTCTGACGCAGTGATTATACTTATGAAAAGGACGTGTTCGCATGAAGTACCGTCGATTAGGGAACTCCGGCGTAAAAGTAAGTGAAATAGGCCTTGGCAGCTGGCTTACCTACGGATCCTCCGTAGAGGATCAGACTGCTGGTAACATTATTCACCATGCGTATGAAAACGGCATTAATTTCTTTGACACGGCGAACGTCTACAATAAAGGTGAAGCAGAAAAGGTCGTAGGCAAAGCTTTAAGCTCCTACAGCCGGGACAGCTACGTGCTGGCTTCGAAGGTGTATTTTCCAATGGGAGACGGGCCGAACGACCGCGGGCTCTCCCGCAAGCACATCATGGAGCAGTGCGATGCCAGCCTCCAGCGTCTCGGTACAGATTATATGGATCTGTATCAGTGCCACCGCTATGACCCCGATACCCCGCTGGAGGAAACGCTGATGGCGCTTGATGACCTTGTACGCCAGGGTAAAATTTTGTACTACGGCTTCAGCGAATGGTCCGGTGCCCAGATCAGCGATGCGGCGCACATTGCCGATAAACGGAACCTTCACCGGCCGGTCTCAAATCAGCCCATCTACAATATGCTCGTACGCTATATTGAAAAAGAGGTCCTTCCGATCAGTGAACGTGAAGGGCTCGGACAGGTCGTCTTCTCCCCGCTTGCCCAGGGCATTTTAACCGGCAAATACCGTCCGGGCGAGCAGCCTCCGTCCGACAGCCGTGCTGCCAATTCAGATATTAATTTTGCGATGGAACGCTTCATGGACGACCGGATTCTCGAAAATGTCGTCAAACTGGAGAATTTAGCCCGTAACGAGCTTGGCGTTAAGCTTTCCCAGCTCGCTCTCGCCTGGATTCTCCGAAAGCCGGGCGTAAGCTCTACAATCGTCGGGGCGAGCCGTCCCGAACAGCTCGAAGAAAATTTAAAAGCTGCGGAGCTTGAGCTTCCGGACAATCTGCTCGATGAAATCGACAGCACCCTTCAGGAAATCGAAGACGTTACCTCCAGGCTTCATTAAATACTATCCCGCCCACTGTGGCGGGATTATTTTTATATACAGAACTTCTATATTTTCATTATTTTTAAATGGTGCTATAATGAACTTGTGTAACCGTTTCCAATTTTTCTCTAATACGAAGGAGGATTTTGCATGAGATACGATGCACCAAACACCCCTGAAAGCCTGGTACATTTTAAAAACAAATACGACAACTTTATTGGAGGCGAATACAGGCCGCCGGCCCAGGGCGAATATTTCGATAACGTCAGCCCGGTTACCGGTACCGTTTTCTGCCAGATTGCCCGTTCAACGAAAGAGGACGTTGATGCGGCAGTAGCAGCAGCCAATAAAGCGAAGGAAGCGTGGGGCAAAACGTCCACGACCGAACGCTCCAATATTTTAAATAAAATGGCGAGCCGGATGGAAGAAAATCTTGAAATGCTGGCTGTTGCCGAAACTTGGGAAAACGGCAAAGCGGTCCGGGAAACACTGAATGCTGATATACCGCTTGCTATCGATCACCTGCGCTACTTTGCAGGCGTCATCCGTGCCCAGGAAGGAACAATTGGCCAAATTGACGACGATACCGTAGCTTATCATTTCCACGAGCCGCTCGGTGTTGTCGGCCAGATTATCCCGTGGAACTTCCCGATTCTTATGGGAATCTGGAAGATCGCTCCTGCACTTGCTGCCGGCAACTGCATCGTGCTCAAGCCGGCCGAGCAGACCCCGGCGTCGATCTACAAGGTGCTTGAGCTAGTCGAAGACCTTCTGCCGCCAGGCGTTCTGAACGTCGTGAGCGGATTCGGGGTTGAAGCCGGCAAACCGCTTGCCCAGCACGAAGGCATTGATAAGGTGGCATTCACCGGGGAAACGACGACCGGACGACTGATTATGCAGTACGCTTCGGAAAATATAATTCCGGTAACGCTCGAGCTTGGCGGCAAATCACCGAATATTTTCTTTGAAGACGTCATGGCTGAGGACGACTCGTATCTTGATAAAGCGATCGAAGGCTTCGTTATGTTCGCCCTGAACCAGGGGGAAGTGTGCACGTGCCCGTCCCGTGCGCTCATTCAGGAATCCATTTATGATAAATTTATTGAACGGGCTATTGAACGCGTTAAAGCCATCAACGTCGGCCACCCGCTCGACACCGACACGATGATGGGCGCCCAGGCCTCCAAGGAACAGCTCGATAAAATTCTTTCCTATCTGGATATCGGGAAACAGGAGGGTGCAGAGGTTCTCGTCGGCGGGGAAGCAGCCCAGGTCGACGATGAAGACCGTTCGCAGGGGTATTATGTACAGCCGACCGTATTTAAAGGCCACAATAAAATGCGCGTGTTCCAGGAAGAAATCTTCGGACCGGTGCTGAGTGTAACTACCTTTAAAACGAAGGAAGAAGCGATGGAAATTGCCAACGATACGCTGTACGGACTTGGCGCCGGTGTCTGGTCCCGCGATATGAACACCGCGTACCGGTTCGGGCGTGCCATCCAGGCCGGCCGTGTATGGACCAACTGCTTCCACGACTATCCGGCTCATGCAGCCTTTGGCGGCTATAAAAAATCGGGTATTGGCCGGGAGAACCACAAAATGATGCTCGACCATTACCAGCAGACGAAAAACCTTCTGGTCAGCTACAGCGAACAGCCGAAAGGATTCTTTTAAGCGTCCGGCGGCCGGAAGCATTTAAAAAGGAGGATTTATCATGGCAGTAGAGCGTGTAACCGCTACTGACGCTGCCCTTGAATTGATTAACCGACTGGCAAAGCGGCACGGCCCGTTAATGTTTCACCAGTCCGGGGGCTGCTGCGACGGCAGCGCCCCGATGTGTTACCCGGAAGGCGACTTTAAAACCGGCAACAGTGACATGTATATGGGCGATATTGGCGGAGCCCCGTTTTATATGTCGAAGGATCAATTTGAATACTGGAAGCATACGCAGCTGATTATTGATGTTGTCGATGGCCGGGGCGGAATGTTTTCCCTTGAAGGTCCGGAGGGCAAACGGTTTTTAACCCGCTCACGGGTGTTTTCCGAAGAAGAACGCACAGAGCTCGAACAAAATTCTACTGTTTAAACATCCAGGCATTCTGCATTCGCGCAGAATGCCTTTTTTCTGCCTCGTGTGCCTATTGTCATTTTGGGTATTTCTTATTATTCTATAATTAACAAAGAAATAAGCACCGTTTGAGGGCGCGCTACAGTAAAGGATGAAGGCCTATGCATCATTCATCAACATCACCATTCAGACCCTTCCCCACCCTGGAAACGGCAAGGCTCCGGCTCCGGGCCCTGCGTTATTCAGACCTTGAAGATATTTACGAATACGCCTCTAATCCGCTTGTCTCCCGCAACGTTCTGTGGGATACCCACAGAAGCCGCAAGGAAACAAAGGATTTTCTGGATATCACGATGAATTCCTATAAATACGGCGGCCGGGCGCCGTTTGGCATCGAACGCAGGGACTCGGGAAAAGTAATCGGCACCATCGATTTTGTGCACTGGGACTGCGGCCACGCCAGCGGGGAAATTGGCTACACGCTCGCCCCGGACCATTGGAATCAGGGCTTCGGCTCGGAAGCAGCACGGGAAATTATCCGCTTTGGCTTCGAAGACATGGGCCTGCACCGGATTGAAGCCCGGTGCTTTATCGAAAATACTGCCTCGGCCAAGGTAATGGAAAAGATCGGCATGGTCCATGAAGGCACGCTGCGCCGTTGCCTGTTGATTCAGGGAGTAAGGCGGGATGTGATGATTTACGCAATTTTAAAAACAGAATGGAAAAACAATTAAAACAGCCGGTGATGCGGCTATTTTTTTACGGGCAGAACAGTTCAATGTGCTGATACAAGTTTTCAAACGTCGCCGGCAGATGACCGCCGTATTCCCCGTCGAGATTCAGCTGCATGTCTTCTTCTGCCTCTATACGAAGCTGTTTTGCTTTAAAGTATTTAATTTTGGGATTCTCCAGATGCCGGCCGCGCAATGCCTGGCGCAGCAGCTGGCTGAATTCAAACATCGTCATCCTCTGTACGATCAGCACATCAAAATAGCCGTCATTGTATTCTGCCTGCGGAAGAAGCTTTTCAAACCCGCCAACGGAATTGGTATTGGAGATGAGAAACATTGTAATCTCTTCCTCAAGAAACTTCCCGTCGTATTCGACAGTCGTCATCTGCGGGTGCAGGGACCAGAATTTCTCAAACCCTTTAATAAAATAGGCAGCCTGCCCCAAAGCCGTTTTCAACCCCTTTGGGGTGTCGTAGGTGAGCTCTGTCAGCTTTCCGCCCGCGGCAATGTTAATAAAGTATGAGCCGTTCGCCTTTCCTATATCAATACCCTGGGTGCGTCCACGCGCAAATACGTCGCAGACCTCTTTAATTTCTTTTCCCTGCAGTCCAAGGGCCCGGGCAAAATCATTTGTCGTTCCGGCAGGAATGAGTCCTACTTTGGGGCGCCACTCCTGTTCGGCAATTCCGTTAATGACCTCAAAAATCGTGCCATCCCCGCCTGCAGCGACCACCGCTTCGAATCCGTCCTCCGAGGCGCGGCGTGCCTCATCCCGTGCATCCCCTTCCCCCCGGGTCATAAATGCCGACGTTTCGTAGCCCGCCTGCTCCATCCGATCTAATATATAAGGCACCTGCCTCTCCATTTGTTCTCTTCCCGACGTTGGATTGTAGATCACTCTCGCTCTTTTTCGCATACCATAACCCCTATTACACCGAAGATTTCAATTCCTTTGGATAATATATAAAAGAACTATCTTTTTCTCTCATTGTTACATGCGTCACTAATTAATTGTATACTATTGTTAATTCATTAAACAGTAGCGGCTGTAGGATCGATGCTATCCGGCTGGAAATACGGACGCTGTGCCAACGAGGCACGCTGAAAACGCAGATAGTTTTGGAGAATAAAGTCATAAAAAATTGTCTGTTCTTTTTCTTCTAAATAAAATAAAGATTTCTCCATACAACGCAACGCTTCTTTTATATTGCCTAAATAATACAAACATATTCCTTTTTCGTAATATATTTCACCTAACAAATATAATGATTCCTGATCAAATACATACTTAAGTCCTTCATTTGCTGTGACAATTCCCTTTTCAAATTGCCTTGAGCTTCCATATACAACACACATATTAAAATAAATTTTAGATTGGGTAGGGCCCCAAAATTCTACTGGCAATTTTTTATACAGCTTTTGTGCTTCTTGAAAATAATAAATTGCTTTATCAAATTCATAAACATCCATATAAATAGTCCCGAAATTGATAATTATTCCTATATCTTCTTCAGTTATACTCAATGCTTCTAATTTAATATCTTTTGCTAATTGGAGTAAATCTAGAGCTTCTTCTTTTTCTTTAGTTATTTTGAAATGGGTTATCGCACGTTTCCACAATAAAAATTTTTGGTGCACTGGCTTGCGAAATAAAGGGTTTTTCAGTTCCTGTCTAATAATATTCATGGCCTCTTCGAACTCATAATGTCTTATTAGCTTGTCTATTCTATCTTTTGTATCGCGTATATAATTAAACCTGGGAGCTTCATGATCGTCGAAAAAATAACTAATTTTCACTCCCAATTTAATTGCAATCAAGTTCAGAATTTCAGCCGTAGGATGCATTTGTTCATTTTCAATTTTGGAAATTGCTTTTTGGGAGCAAATTCCTTTTGATAGTTCTCTTTGACTTACTTGATAATACTGACGTAAATCTTTAAGTTTCTTTCCTAATGTTAATTCTTCCATACGCCCCTCCTTTTAAGTACTATAGTTCTCAACACTTACATTGTATCATGCTTTTTTTCGAAAATCGTATATAAATGGAAATTACAGCTACTGAGAGTCTCTGCAGGATTTAACTATATATGTAATAATAAATTCATACTTATTAAAGTTATTAAGGAGGAAAATAAATGCCTAAATTATCTAAGTTTATAAAGGTAGGGTTAGTTGTCGGAGCGATGGCTTATACTTTCACTTCCGGGGACTTCACAGCAGCTGTTCACTTACCAGGCGCAGCTTAGGCCTAATTAATAACTATTTTTAAGTGTAAACCGTCACCCTCGACACACGTTTCACACCATTAACCAAGCTTACCCCTGTTATATTTTTGTATCCCTTGCAGTTTAGCTGGCAGGGGATTCTTTTTTATTATTTATTACCCTACCATTCATCGATACAGGAGGCCCGGCCATGCATTCCGACCAGCATATTGCTTATTTTGTAGATCAATTTTTATCCCAGATGGATCAGGCGGAGGACCCGGCTGTGCTCTGCGAGCTCCGCGACCGCGTTTTTGAACAGGGAACTCTTATCGGCACCCGCCTCCCCTATATTGAAATGATGGGTACACTCTGGCGTAAGTGCCCTTCCATCCTTCAGGAGGCGCTTGAAGAAGAGCCGCTCTGCTACGGGCTTTTGGTGGATACATTCGAGCATATTTCTTCGAATCAGTTTGTGTATATGCGCTGGCGGCTGCACGAATGGGCCAGGCTTTCCGCCTGAACAGAAAGTGGGTTATATCCGGCCGATTATCGGGAAAATACTCTCCACCTATAATTTACGGAGGGGATAAAAATGGCTGAGTTTACCGTGAATTCCCAAATATACCTTCGTCCGTTTAAAGATCAGGATGCTGCCGATTATCTGCAGCTGGTCGAGGACAACCGTTCCTACCTGCGACATTGGCTGCCATGGGTGGATAAAACGCGTGAGCTGCGTGATGTACTCCGTTTTTTTGAGCACCGGGCCAGGCTCGCCCGCCGGGGCACATCCTACACGTTTGGTATCTGGTATGAAGGCAGGCTCGCCGGTGCGATCAGCTTCAACCACGTGTACCGCTGGACCCGGCGCACCGTGATTGGCTACTGGCTTGCTGCCCCTTTTCAGGGAAGAGGCATTATGACCCTGGCAGTACAGACATTGACTGATTACGCCTTTCGGGACATTCACCTCCGGCGTGTGGATATTTGTGTTGCTCCGGACAACCGGCCCAGCCGTTCGATCCCGGAGCGCCTTGGCTTTGAAAAATATAAATACGTGCGTAATGCCGAATGGCTGTATGACCATTACGTCGATCATGTTGTCTATACCATGCGTTCTCGCTTTTGGTTTCCCGCCATTCTCGGTACTGGTATAGAGCATACAAAAACCCCGCAATTTTAACGTTGCGGGGTTTTTCGTATTAGCGCTGTTCCATGCCTTCAAGAATTAAAGAGTTCACCATTTGCGGGTTGGCTTTTCCCTTCGTTTCCTTCATCACCTGGCCGACTAAGAAGCCGAGCGCTTTGTCTTTTCCATTTTTGTAGTCTTCGATCGACTGCGGGTTGTTGTCCAATATGCCGTCAACTACCTGCTTAAGCTCTCCTTCATCAGAGATCTGCATAAGTCCTTTATCTTTTACGATCTGTTCCGGATCGCCGCCCTGCTCCATTACATCTGCAAAAACCTGCTTGGCAATTTTGCTTGAAATGGTGCCTTTTTCAATGAGTTCAATCAGCTTGGCAAGTGACTCCGGCGTGAGAGCCGTCTCATCGATATCCATATCATTGTTGTTTAAATAGCCGCTTACCTCGCCCATCAGCCAGTTGGCTGTAAGCTTGCTGTCCGCTCCGGCATCAACAGTTTCCTGGAAAAAGTCTGCGATTGCTTTGGACTGCACCAACACCGATGCGTCGTATTCGGAAAGACCGAAGTCCTCGATATAACGCTTTTTCCGTGCGTCCGGAAGTTCAGGAATTGATGACATGATCCGTGATTTCCAGTCTTCGTCGATATAGTACGTAACCAGATCCGGCTCCGGGAAGTAACGGTAATCGTCCGATCCTTCTTTGATACGCATCAGAATTGTTTCTTTTTTCGCGTCATCCCACCGGCGCGTTTCCTGCAGGACCTCCCCGCCAGAAAGCAGTTCTTTTTCCTGCCGTTCTTCTTCAAATGCCAGTCCTTTTTGCACATTCGTAAATGAGTTCAGGTTTTTCAGCTCAGTTTTCGTGCCAAATTCCTCCTGGCCTGCCGGACGGATGGAAATGTTCGCATCACAACGGAGCGATCCTTCTTCCATCTTGCAGTCGGAAACGTCGGTATACTGCAGAATCGCTTTTAGTTTTTCCAGATAAGCGTAGCCTTCCTCCGGCGTCGTAATATCCGGCTCTGACACAATTTCAATCAGCGGTGTGCCGACACGGTTAAAGTCAACCAGAGAGTGGCCACCGTCTTCGTCGTGCGTGAGCTTTCCGGCATCTTCTTCCATATGAATGCGGGTAATACCGATACGCTTCGGTCCGTTTTCTTCTGTTTCAATGTCAATCCACCCGTGTTCTCCGATTGGCTGGTCAAACTGGGAAATTTGATAAGCCTTCGGATTGTCGGGATAAAAGTAGTTTTTCCGGTCGAATTTCGTTTCAGGGGCAATCTCGCAGTTCATTGCAAGCGCTGCTTTCATGGCGAAGTTCACCGCCTGCTCATTCAAAACCGGCAGCACTCCCGGATGGCCCAGGCAGACCGGGCACGTATGCGTATTCGGAGGAGCACCAAATTCGGTTGAGCAATTGCAGAAAATCTTTGTATTTGTTTTTAACTCTGCATGGACTTCGAGTCCAATGATTGTTTCAAAGTTCATGGTCCTGGTTCCTCCCCTATAATTCCGGTCTGGCTTTATGGTGTTCAGTTGCCTGCTCAAAGGCGTGGGCAACTGTATAGATCGTTTCTTCAGCAAACGGCTTGGCTATAATCTGCAGGCCGACCGGCATATTGTCTGAGAAGCCGCACGGCACGGAAATCGCCGGAATACCAGCCAGGTTTACCGGAATGGTTAAAATATCGTTGGCATACATTGTGAGCGGGTCATCAAGTTGTTCCCCGAGTTTAAACGCAGTTGTCGGCGCTGTCGGCCCGACGATAACGTCATAGTCGGCAAACACTTTTTCGAAATCCCGGCGGATGAGTGTACGCACCTGCTGGGCCTTCTTGTAGTAAGCATCGTAATATCCGGCGCTTAAAGCAAAGGTTCCAAGCATAATCCGGCGCTTCACTTCTTCGCCAAAGCCTTTGCTTCGGGTTTCTTTATACATTTCCACCAGATCCTTCGCGTTTTCATCGCGAACACCGTAGCGGACACCGTCAAAGCGGGCCAGGTTGGCGGAAGCCTCTGAAGAAGCGATTAAATAGTACGCAGCGACTGCGTATTTTGAATGCGGAAGGGATACTTCCTCCCATACAGCTCCCTGCTCCTCCAGGACCTTCAGCGCTTCCAGCACCCGCTGTTTGACGCCTTCATCCACGCCTTCCCCGATGTATTCGGACGGCACACCAATTTTCAGGCCTTTGACCTCCCGGCCAAGTGCTTCCAGATAATTTGGTACCTGTACATCTGCGGAGGTCGAGTCGTTTTCCGAATGACCGGCAATCTGCTGCAGTACGTAAGCATTATCTTCAACCGAACGAGTGAGCGGTCCGATCTGATCCAGGGAAGAAGCAAAAGCAACAAGACCGTAACGGGATACACGTCCGTAAGTAGGCTTCAAGCCCACAACTCCGCAGTAGGACGCCGGCTCGCGGATTGATCCTCCTGTATCAGACCCTAATGAAAACAGCACTTCGCCGGCTGCCACAGAGGCTGCTGAGCCTCCGCTCGAACCGCCTGGAACGTAATCGGTGTTCCATGGGTTTCTCGTTTCCTGCATGCCGGAGTTTTCCGTTGAGGATCCCATGGCGAATTCGTCCATGTTCAGCTTCCCGATGGTTATCGTTTCTGCCTCTCCGAGTTTATCCATTACGGTCGCATTATGAACCGGATCAAAATTTGCAAGCAGCTGGCTCGCGCATGTGGTCCGCAGGTCTTCGGTGATAATATTGTCTTTAATACCTGCCGGCATGCCGAACAAAAACGGTACCTCGCCGCCGCTTTGAATTCGCTTGTCGAGCTGTTCAGCCTGCTCGAGTGCCCGTTCCTCATTTAACGTTAAAAACGCTTTTACGTCTGTATCTACTTCACGAATACGGGCAAATGAAGCTTCCACCAGCTCGGCGACAGTTACTTCCTGGTTTTTTATTTTCGTATGTAACGACGCTACACTTTCTTCCAAAATGGACATACGTTATCTCCCTTCTTTTACTCCAGCACGGATGGTACTTTCACCTGGCCGTCTTTTTGGTCCGGAGCATTTTTTAATGCTTCCTCCCGGTCAAGCGATGGTTGAATGGTATCTTCACGCAATACGTTGTGAATATCCAGTACGTGGGATGTCGGCTCCACGTCAGTCGTATCGAGTTCGTCAAGCTGTTCAGCAAATCCAATGATCGCATCAAGCTCTTCGGTCAGCTTTTCCAAATCCTCATCAGAAACGGAAAGTCGTGCCAGATGGGCTACGTGCTCCACGTCTTCTTTTGAAATATGAGCCATCAGTTTTTCCTCCTTTAAATGCTTCTATCGTTCTTCTGTCGGGACAATACTCTGATCATATCAAAGAAAAAGGAAAGCGGGCAACTGTGCCCACTTCCCGCGCTCACAAATTACTCATTGTATACGTGAACGTACATATCTTCTCCCGGCTCTTTTGTAATTAACGCTTCCTGGCCGGAGGAGGAATTAATATTCACTTCCACTTCAAGACCGTTTGGAAAAATGTCTTCTGTCTTATCCGCCACGTGCTGGGTAAAGGCAATAATTTCTGTTTTACTGTAAAATTGAATTGGAATATCAATCGTCAGGCTGTCGAGTTCACCATTAACGTAATGACCTTCTCCTACTACACCGACTGTATTGTCAAAAAAGCTGTTCACTTCATTACTAAACTCATCAAACATTTCGGAATCAGAACGGTTATTTTCTTCAGCTTCCGAAGACGGGAACAGATAGTTTGATTCATTCAACTCATTCCAGTTTCCGGGCTCCTGCCCCGGATCAGCCATACCAGTTGCAATAAACGTTCCCGGCACGCTCGAGTCTCGCGGTGCCTCCTGGAAGACGGTAAACATGATCGGCACTTCTTCAATCCGGTCTGCATTATCGCGTTCGTCGTTTCGCAGGCGCTCGGTAATTTCCCCTGCAATACGCTGCGCGTCCTCAAGAGCATTTTCTTCACTGATGGACTCCTCGAGCCACGGGCCGTATGTACCGTCTTCATACTCTTCACGGAAGTAATATGTTTCATTCATCGACAGCCCGATAACAATACCGCCAAGTTCAAGGCCATCGCTTCCCTCTTCCATGTAGTTATGTTCAAGCAGGTTGGACATTGTTCTCGGTTCTCCGCGTTCACGCTCCTCAAATTCATCTCCTTCACTGCCGGCAAGCGGCGGATTCAGCCCTCTCGGCCTCGTGGTAGGTTCACCGTCGCCTTCTTCGCCTTCCCGGAGCAGCCAGTTGTTTAACTCACTGCGTTCAATGACCTGGCCTTCCCGGAAGTAGTAATTATCCTGACTGAACTCCTCCGAAGCAAGCTCCTGCATGCCTATTTCCATCCGCTCAAGATCAAAGCGGTTATAAACAATGGAATTACTGAGCCCCCGGGATTCACCCGTGACGTACTGGCCATCGTCAGTGAGCACCGCCCGGTAGTACTCATCCAGACTTGGAATGCCGGCGCTCAGCGAAAGCTCCTCTTCTGATTCCGGCTGAGAGTCCTCTGATTCTGATTCACCCCCGCCAAACAACCCGCATCCTGATAATGCAAACACGGAAGCAGCTATAACAAGGCCGGCTCTTTTCCTCATAATATCATTTCCTCCATTCCAGGCGTTACCTTCCAGATATTTTTCTCTGGTGTGCATCCAGAGGTTTACATTTTTTTCTTTCCCATCTCTATCTTAGAAGGTATGCCCGAGTGAAACAAGCTACTTTTATCTTCTTTTTATTCACTTGTCTGCTCAATTAACTGCTGTTCGTCCCAGACGGTTACGTCCAGCTCTCTCGCTTTTTCCAATTTAGAGCCGGCCTCTTCTCCTGCCACCACGATATCCGTATTGCTGCTGACGCTGCCGGTAACCTTTCCACCCAATGCCTCAATACGTTCCTTGGCGTTTTTGCGGGTTAATTCCTGCAGCTTGCCGGTAAGAACGACCGTTTTACCGCTGAACACTGTATCTGTTGCCTGTTCTGATTTCCGCGGGCCTTTATATTCCATATTCAGTCCGAGCCGACGCAGCTCCCCGATCAGGGCCGAAACGTTTTCCTGCTCAAAATAACTGACAATGGAATCTGCCACCTTCTCACCAATGTCATAAATGGCAAGCAGCTGGTCTTTATCTGCCTGTTCAAGCGCCTCCATCGTACCGAATTCCTCCGCCAGCGTCCGGGCCGCTTTGGAGCCGACAAACCGGATGCCAAGGCCGAACAGTAAGCGTTCCAGTGAATTTTCTTTGGACGCTTCAATCGCTCTCAAAAGATTATCAACGGACTTTTCTCCCATGCGTTCAAGCTTAAGCAGTTCATCCCGGTCGAGCTTATAAACGTCTTCAATCCCAGAGACTAATTGATGCGAAAACAGCTGCTGAATCACCTTTTCTCCGAGGCCGTCGATATTCATCGCCCCCCGGGAGACAAAATGAATCAATGCTTCCTGCAGCTGGGCCGGGCAGTTCGGATTCATGCAGCGAAGAGCCACTTCCTCCTCGAGACGTACAAGCTCTGTCCCGCAGGACGGGCATTCGGTCGGCATTTCAAATTCCCGTTCATTTCCTTCGCGGAGCTCTGTGAGCACCCGCACGACCTCCGGAATAATATCCCCGGCTTTTTTAACGACAATCTGGTCTCCGAGTTTGATTCCCTTTTCCCGGATCAGGTCTTCATTATGAAGCGAAGCCCGCTGCACTGTCGTTCCCGCCACCTGGACCGGTGTCAGCTTCGCCGTCGGTGTCACTACGCCGGTACGTCCAACGCTTAAAATAATATCCTCGAGCGTCGTCACCTTTTCTTCTGCCGGAAATTTGTAGGCCGTCGCCCAGCGCGGACTTTTTGCTGTAAATCCAAGGTCCTCCCGCTGGCCTAAATCGTCCACCTTGATAACGATGCCATCGATTTCATAGGAGAGCCCGTTGCGGTTTTCCGTCCAGTAGTCTACAAATTCCAGCACTTCATCAATGGTCCGGCATTTTTTCGTTTCCGGGTTCACTTTGAATCCGAGCTGATCCATAAAATCAAGCGATTCGGCGTGCGTATTCACATCCAGCTCATCATCATTACCGGCCCCGTAAAGGAAAATATCTAGGTTCCGCTTGGCCGCCATTTTCGGATCAAGCTGCCTGAGAGAGCCCGCAGCTGCGTTACGCGGGTTGGCAAACGGTTCTTCTCCGTTTTTCTCCTTGTCTTCATTCAGGCTGAGAAACGAACGCTCCGGCATAAACACTTCTCCGCGCACTTCAATATCCACCGCTTCGTCAAGACGCAGAGGGATCGCACGGACCGTTTTCAGGTTATGGGTAATATCCTCTCCGGTGGTGCCGTCGCCCCGGGTGGCCCCGAGCACAAAGCGTCCGTCCTCATAGGAAAGCGATACGGCCAGGCCGTCAATTTTCAGTTCGCACACGTATTCCACGTTGTCGCCGGTCACCTGGCGCACCCGCCGGTCAAAATCCCGCACATCCTGTTCGTTGAACGCGTTACCGAGGCTCAGCATTGGAATCCGGTGCTGCACCTTGCGAAAGCCTTCCAGGGGCGCTCCTCCGACCCGGACCGTTGGAGAATCGGGAGCCTGCAGATCCGGAAAATCATTTTCAAGCTGGATCAGCTCCTGCAGCCGTTCATCGTATTCAGCATCCGGTACGATTGGATTGTCTTTGACATAGTAATAATAGCCGTATTTATCCAACAGCTCACGGAGTTGTTCTACACGTTCTTCTGCTTGTTTTCTCTCCATCGGCTTCGTCCTTTCTACGCTTTTTCAATCGGGGCAAACGTCGCCATCAGCCGCTTGATGCCTTCACTTGGAAACGCAATATCAAGCTCCATATCATTGCCTTCACCGCGTACGCTGACTACAGTGCCGGTACCCCATTTTTTGTGCTTCGCTTTGTCTCCGATATTCCAGGCAAGGTCACTGCCGCCGCTTGGGGTCGGCGCTTTGCTTTCCCGGGGCGCAGCCGTGGCGGCCTGGCGTTTCCGTTCAAATGGGGAAGCCGTTTTCCCGCCGGTGGAAGTCTGCTGCTTCTCTTCACGGCCGGAGATCAGCTCCTGCGGAAGCTCCTGGATGAACCTCGACATTGGGTTTGCCTGCGTTCGTCCGTACTGCATCCGCATGGAAGCGTGGGTCAGGTGAAGCTCCTGCTCGGCCCGGGTCATTCCAACGTAGGCGAGCCTCCGCTCTTCTTCCATCTCTTCGGGCTCAAACAGTGAACGGTTGTGCGGGAAGATTCCTTCTTCCATCCCAATAAGAAACACGGTCGGAAATTCCAGTCCCTTGGCGGAGTGCAGGGTCATCATCGCTACCTTGTCCCGCACGTCTGTGTCGTCATTTTCATTCAAATCAGCCACGAGCGCCAGATCCGTTAAAAAGGAAATTAATGATTTATCCTCACTCCGTTTTTCAAACTCCTGGGCTACTGTCATAAATTCTTCGAGGTTTTCGAGACGGCTCTGGGACTCCAGCGAGCGTTCATTTTTCAGCGCTTCCCGGTAGCCGGTTTTCTCCAGCAGCTCTTCAACCAGTTCGGTGACTGAAAGGTAGTCCTGCATCTGCATCCAGTGCTTCATCTGCTCGGCAAAGGACTGCAGCTTTTTGACCGGTCCGGCGCCGAGACCAATCTGATCGGCCTCCTGCAGCGCATGGATGAGGGAAATATCCTGACTCGCAGCATATTTTGTCACCTTTTCCATCGTAGAGGCACCGATGCCCCGTTTCGGCACGTTTACAATCCGGCCCAGACTGATGTCGTCGTCCGGATTCGCGACTGTCCGCAAATAGCCGAGCAGGTCCTTGATTTCTTTCCGGTCGTAGAACTTGGTGCCGCCGATCATATTGTATTCAACGCCTGATTTGACAAACATTTCCTCAATCACACGGGACTGCGCGTTCGTCCGGTACAAAACGGCAATATCACTATGACGTATATCTTTTTTTCTCGTAATTTCTTTAATTTTATCCACTACGTAATACGCTTCGTCGCGTTCATTTGAGGCCTGAAAATAGTAGATGTTTTCCCCGTCCGGATTCGACGTCCAGAGCGTTTTTTCTTTACGTCCGGCATTGTTTTTAATCACTTCATTTGCCGCACGCAGAATCGTTTTCGTCGACCGGTAGTTCTGTTCAAGGAAAATAGTGACCGCTTCCGAATAGTCGCGCTCAAAGGAAAGGATATTTTGGATATCCGCCCCGCGCCACTTGTAGATGGACTGGTCCGAATCCCCTACAACACAGAGATTGTGCCGCTTTGCTGCGAGCATGTTCACGAGCATGTACTGCGCCCGGTTGGTATCCTGGTATTCGTCCACATGAATGTACTGGAATTTCCGCTGGTAAAACTGCAGCACCTCCGGCACATCTTCAAACAGCTGGATCGTTTTCATGATTAGATCGTCAAAGTCAAGGGCATGGTTGTTCCGGAGCCGGCGCTGATACTCTTTATACACATCCGCTGCAATTTCTTCGAACGGCCCCTCTGCTCTTTCTGCAAACTGCTTCGGTGTTTCAAGCACGTTTTTATTGGACGAAATCATGCCAAGGATCGCCCGCGGTTCAAATTTTTTCGAGTCGATATTCTGATCCTTTAAGATCTGCTTGATAACAGACAGCTGGTCGCTTGAATCCAGTATCGAAAAGTTCCGGTTATAGCCGATCCGGTCGATATCCCGGCGGAGAATGCGGACGCACATCGAGTGAAAGGTCGACATCCAAATATCCTCGGCGACCGGTCCGACGAGTTTGCCGACACGCTCCTTCATTTCTTTGGCAGCTTTATTTGTAAAAGTAATCGCAAGAATCGCGTAGGGCGGGATCATTTTTTCTCTGATTAAGTAAGCAATCCGGTGGGTTAATACCCGGGTTTTTCCGCTTCCTGCCCCGGCCATAACCAGAAGCGGACCTTCTGTGTGCTGCACCGCCCGTTTCTGTGGCTCGTTCATTCCGGATAACATGCGCTCAATGATTTGTCGCTGCATGATGCCACCGCCTTTCATAAGTATTAAGGAACATATGTTCCTGCTTTAGTATACCGAATATTTGTGATTCACGCTATGGTCTGAGCGCTTTGACGGTCTGCACTGCTTTCTTTACATCTTCATACACAATGTCTCCGACTACGATGGTATCTGCGTAAGCAGCCATTTCTGCCGCCTGCTCCTTCGAACGGATACCGCCGCCATAAAAGAGCCTTGCTTCGTGTAATGCTTTCCGTGCTTCCTGAACCATACGCACATCGCCGTATGTGCCGCTGTATTCTATATAAAAAATCGGAAGATGAAACAGCCGGTCCGCCATCGCGGCATATGCTTCAATACCTTCTTCCGTCTGTTCCGTCCTGGCCTCTGTTAACGCTGCTGCCTTGGCATCCGGATTTAAAATGCAGTATCCTTCTGCGAGTACTTCCTCCTGCTCGAGGGCCGGACCCATTTCCTTCAGTGCCTGCTGATGCAGCCCAGTAATCCACTGGGCGTCTCCTGCGTTTAACACCGTCGGCACGAGATAGCAGTCAAATCCGGGGGTCACCGCTTCTATATTTGAAATTTCAAGCGCGCATGCAACCGGAAACCGACGCACCCGGGCCAGAAGATTCAATGTATTATCAAGAGTGACCCCGTCGCTTCCTCCCACGATGATCGCATCTGTCCCCGACTCACATATTTGTTCTAAATCTTCGTCGCTGATCGCCTTTGCCGGATCCAGCTTAAAGACATGTCTCCATTCCGAATATGATAGCATCCTGACGTACTCCCTTTATGCAATAGATAGTTTCAGAAACGCTCTCTTTAAAGCTTCTGATACCTGAAGTGGCCAAATATTCCGGGCCTTTTTGCTTTTCATTCCTCAGTCTTTCATTATACCAAATCCACCGCCGTTACTAAATGAACTTATACCGTTTCCCCCGCAAAAAAACTCCCATCCGGCAGTCCGGCGGGAGTTTTATACGCGTCTGTCTGTTACGCTCTATTGTGAGTCCTGTTCCTGTTTTTCATTATGCACACGGTCAAGAGTCATTTGGTAACTGTCGTTTCCATAATTCAGGCACCGTTTCACCCTTGATATGGTTGCGGTGCTTGCACCGGTTTCCAGCTCAATTTTGTGATACGTATATCCGTGCTGAAGCATTCTTGCCACTTCAAGCCGCTGGGCAAGTGATTGAATTTCATTAATCGTGCATAGATCGTCAAAAAATTCATAGCACTCATCGATATTTTTTAACGAAAGGATCGCCTGAAAGAGCTGGTCGAGCTCTTTCCCCCTTAATTTGTCAATCTGCAACACACTACACTCCTTTTTGGCTACGTGACAGACGAAGGTATTTATTCATAAAGCGACGCGCAAAACAGTTTCATTCAAGCTGAAACTAGCTGATATCAGTACCTACTTTTACAGTTTAACGCATAATGGCAGGAAAGAGTACCATTTTTTTATGAACGTCATATATACCTTTTTGCGTAACCCTGATATACGGGAGATGAGTCGCTGCAAAAAATAAGAGAGAATAAATGGGATCCTCATGCGGATAGCCCCGGTTTTTCAGCGCGGCTACCATTTTTTCATGCTCAACAATAACCTCTTCCATCGGCTTTGAGGACATCAGGCCGAAAATATCCAGGGAAATATGCTCCACCACTTCCCCGTCCTCGACCAGAAAAATCCCGCCTTTATTTTTGACCAGTTCTTCGGCTGCTTTTTCCATGTCTTCCTTATGCTTGCCGATCATAATAATATCGCCGTTGTTATTAAAGGATGACGCGAATCCGTCCACCTTGGTTGCAAACCCTTTTAAGATCGTATTAACCCGCCATTTTCCGTACCGGTCAATGACCATGAAAAAGGACTCGTCGTGGGTTTTCCACAGTTCATCATTGTTTGCTTCAATGCCGATATGGTAAGGCTTTAAAATAACGGAATTCATCAGCTCAATTCCCATCGGCATCGAAAAGTGAAAGTCACTGTCCTTTAATTCCCAGTCAATTTCAAGCGGTGTCACCCCGTACTTTTCCCATTCGAAGGGCTTTTTCGGATACAGATTCTTTTCATCCCTGTATACCCACTGCCCTTTGGCAAGCACGGCTTCAGGCTTAGGCTCGCGCTTATCCGATAAAATATTCAGATGGGCAAGCCGCCCCGGGGCAATCATGCCGATCAAATTGTCGAGACCAAGGTGAACCGCCGCATTATACGAGCCCATTTCATACGCATCGATTTCGGGCACGCCCTTGTCCAGGCAGATTTGAATGGTCTGGTCAATAACACCTTCTTTATAAAAGGCCGGCGTAGAGCCGTCAGTGTTCAGTGTAAAACGGCGAAAGTCCGTGATTCCGGCTTCCAGCAGTCCTTCAATTATATTTGGGAGATCCGGACGGATCGAGGAGTAGCGAAGCGATGTAACAAGTCCCGCGTCCAGACGGCGCAGCGCTTCCTCTGCTGTCATCGCCTCATGCTCACCATCCACGCCGAGCAGGGCCATCTGCGTGATCGTCGATACCGATGCCCCGGGCAGATGCCCTTCAATCGGCTTATTCAGCTCCTTCGTGTACTGCATCCAGTGCAGAATTGTATCGTTTCCCGTCATTACTTTCGGCCAGGAAGTCAGTTCTCCCCCCTGGACGACGAGCGGATGCTCCAGCCAATCCTTCATGTTCGACGGCGAAAACCACCGGTCTTCTTCCTCAAGCTCTGTCTGGGAGTCGTACCGGGCCCACCAGAACATAGACGTGGGAAGCTCCCCAAGGTCTTCAATAGCAGAAAGCGCCTGGTATTTCTCCATATTTAAAAACAAAAACAAATTATCGTTCACAAGCGTGGTCGTGCCGCGCACGGACGCGTACTCCGCCAGTGTCTGCGGGCTGTACAGCTGGAAAGGGTGGGCGTGTGGTTCAATATAACCCGGCACCACCCATTTTTCGCTGCAGTCGACGATTTCTGCTCCTTCTGTTTTCTCCGGCCATTCCGGCCCGGCGTACATAATGCGGTCGTCATATACCCATATGTGTCCGCGGCTCCAGCTTTTGCGGGCACTGTTTAAGTATGTTGCATCTTTTAAAATAATAGAGGGAGCTGTTTCGCCCCTCATCACGGAAAGATGGTCTCTCAATGTTGATTTGCTCCAATGATACAGCTTATTTGCCATCCAAACATCTCTCCTCCTGCGCACAGTTCGTTGCTCGATTTCATTTTCCCTATCATATCACAAATGTAAACGCTTTTTTATTTTTTCAGGTGACAATTTTGAAACGTTTTCCTTTTTTACAACTGTTTTCATATTTTTACAAAAATAATGAAACAGTTTCAGTTAATTGTCAGAATTCACTTAAAATATTAGGAAATTTTATTAAAGAACCGATAAAACTGTACTAATATTTTCATCCTGCTTATTGTAACAGACTCCTGCATACGGGAGAAAGAAAATGACAGGAAATATAACATAAAATTCACATTCGCTTTGCAAAGTTCATAAAAAAACTGCTTCTGCCGTCAGCAGAAACAGTTTTGCTTTTCATTATTGCAGCGCCCGAAAACCAATATCGGTGCGGTAAAACAAATTACCCGTATCGAGTTCCTTCATTTTTTCATATACCTGTTCCTTCGCTTCACCGAGAGTAGCGGCCTTTTCCGACAGCAGCAGCACCCGGCCGCCGCTGTTTACATACACGCCGTTCTTTTTTTCCACTCCAGCGAAAAAAAGAAGAGGACTTTCCGGCACATGGTGGATGGGACGGTTCTTTTCATAGCTGCCCGGATAGCCTTTAGAGGCAGCCACTACCCCGAGTACAGCTTCTTCCGACCAGACTGGCTCCGGCCTGCCTCCGTCAAAAAGGGTTATTAAAAGCTCCGCCAGATCCGATTCGAGTCGCGGAAGCACGACCTGTGCTTCCGGATCGCCGAACCTCGCATTAAACTCAATCACTTTCGGTCCCGCCGACGTCATCATTAATCCGGCATACAGGACACCGGTGAACGGCGCTCCCTCCTGGACCAGGCCGGAGGCTGCCGGCTGGAGCACTTTTTCCACCGCTTCATCGATGTCTTCTTGAGTAAACTGAGGAACCGGACTGTAAGCACCCATTCCTCCAGTATTGGGCCCTTCATCGTTATCATATGCACGTTTATGGTCCTGCGCAGCAACCATGGGCACGACCGTTTCGCCGTGTACAAAAGCCATTAAAGAAAGCTCTTCGCCCTCTAAAAACTCTTCAATGACTACTTCGGCTCCCGCTTCGCCGAACTTGTGGTCTTTCAGGACTTCTTCGAGCGCCTGCAGCGCTTCGGCTTCGGTCATCGCCACGGTGACCCCTTTACCGGCAGCCAGGCCGTCTGCCTTAATGACAATCGGCGCTCCCCGGCTGCGTACATAAGCCTCTGCTTCTTCGTATTTTGAAAATGAAGCATAGGCACCGGTCGGAATATGGTAGCGTTCCATGACTTCTTTCGCGTAGGATTTACTTCCTTCAATCATAGCTGCTTTCTCGCCCGGCCCGAACACACGCAGCCCTTCCTTCTCAAAACGATCGGCAAGCCCGGCCAAAAGCGGGGCTTCCGGCCCGATCACGGTCAGCTCCACCTTCTTTTCCTTTGCGAAGGCAACCAGGCTTTCCTGATCGCTTTCTGCTATATTCACGCATTCCGCATAATTCTCCATACCGTCATTACCCGGTGCTGCGTATACGCGGCTCGCACTCGCACTTTTTGCCAAGGCATAAGCGAGGGCATGCTCCCGGCCGCCTGCTCCTACTACTAAGACATTCATCGCCATCCTCCTGTTCAAAAAACCGTTATATATTCATGATTCACTGGTTTCAAATAAAAGCCCGGGAAATGGATGCCCGGACTTTTCTGCCGATTTTAATGCTTGAAATGGCGCATACCGGTAAACACCATAGTAATTCCCAATTCATTGGCCCGGTCGATGGATTCCTGATCCCGGATCGAGCCGCCTGGCTGAATGATCGCTGAAATTCCCGATTCGCCGGCTGTTTCCACCGTGTCCTGCATAGGGAAAAAGGCGTCGGAGCCCAGAGCGCTGTGCACCGCTTCCTCCCCAGCCTGGTCAATAGCAATTCCGGCTGAGCCGACCCGGTTCATCTGACCGGCCCCAATGCCTATCGTCTGGACATTTTTCGTCAATACGATCGCGTTGGATTTAACATGCTTTACTACCTTCCAGGCGAGCTTCAGGTCTTCCCATTCGGCCTCTGTCGGCTCCCGTTCCGTTACCACCCGCACGTCTGCGTCCAGAAATCCCGCGGTATCCTCATCCTGCACAAGCAGACCTCCGTGAATCGAAGTAAGCTGTGATCGCGGCTCTGCAAACCCCTCGAGCGTTACTGTCAGCAGACGGATATTTTTCTTCTGCGTCAGCAGATCAAGGGCTTCCTGGGAAAAACTCGGGGCGATGACAATTTCAAGGAAGATTTCCTTCAGCTTCTCGGCGATGGCCTCTGTCACTTCACCGTTAAACGCAACAATGCCGCCGAATATCGAGACTGGATCTGCGGCATATGTTTTGTCGTAAGCCTCTTCGAGCGTTTCCCCAATCGCAACCCCACACGGATTCATGTGCTTAACAGCTACCGAAGCCGGATGCGTAAACTCACGGATCATGCTGAGCGCTGCTTCAGCATCATTAATATTATTGTAGGAGAGCTCCTTGCCGTGCAGCTGGAAGGCATTTGCAATCGAGCTGAGCGGCCCGATCGGCTCCCGGTAAAAGGCTGCCTCCTGATGAGGGTTCTCGCCGTAGCGAAGATCCTGCTTTTTCTCATACGTAACGGTGTACATTTCGGGATGCTTTTCCCCGGCCTCCCGGGTTAAATAATCCGCAATTAACGCGTCATAAGAGGCAGTGTGCCGGAATACCTTGGCTGCGAGCCTTTTGTTCGTTTCTGCGGATACGGAGCCGCTGTCGTTTAATTCTGTAAGCACAAGCTCATAATCATCCGGATCCACGACGACCGTAACGTCTTCGAAGTTTTTCGCCGCGGCCCTGAGCATCGTCGGGCCACCGATATCAATGTTTTCAATGGCATCCTCAAACGACTTGTCCGGGTTTTCGATCGTTTTTTTGAACGGGTACAGATTTACGACCACCAGGTCAATCGGTTCGATGCTGTGCTCCTTCAGCTGAGCTGTATGAGCATCGTCGCTGCGGCGGGCAAGCAGTCCGCTATGTATGTTTGGATGCAGCGTCTTCACCCGGCCGTCAAGTATTTCCGGAAAGCCGGTAACGTCTGAAATACCCGTGATCTGCACACCGCTTTCCTCAAGTACGCGGCTCGTTCCTCCCGTGGAAATAATTTCAATCCCCTGCTTTTCGAGGCTTTTAGCCAGGGGGACAATACCCTCTTTATCTGACACACTAATTAATGCTCGTTTCATGAATGGTTGGCTCCCTCCGTATTGGTTTGTACTGTTTTAAGGGGACGGGCAATCCACTGCTGGACAATTTCCGGATAGAGCCGGTGTTCGACAGCCTGGATACCGGCTGTGAGTGTCCTGAGCGAATCCGTCTCTTTTACATAAAGCGGCTCCTGCGCAATAATGCTTCCAGTATCCATGCCTTCATCGACGTAATGAACCGTGACCCCGGTCACTTTTACTCCGGCATCCCACGCCTGCCTGATGGCATCCTTTCCGGGAAAGGCCGGAAGCAGTGACGGGTGAACATTAATCATACGCCCGCCGTATTCCGTAAGCAGCGTATCGCCGATTAACCGCATGTAGCCTGCAAGCACGATCCGCTCCGCCCCTTTAGCATATAATTCCTTTACGATTTCAGTTTCAAACGCCGCCTTGTTTTCGTATTCCTTCGGCGAAAAAGCGAACACCGGAATGCCCTCTTCTTCGGCAAAGGCAACGACCGGGGCGTGAGGCTTGTCACAGACGATCAGCACAAATTCCGCTTCGAGCCTCTGCTCCCGGGCTGCACGGACCAATGAACGGGCATTTGAGCCGGTGCCAGAGGCAAATAAAGCGAGCTTCATCAGCACGTCGCCCCCTTCACCTGCACACCGCCGCCATCAGTCACTTCCCCGATGGCCCACGCCTCTTCCCCGGCCTGCTTCAGCGCCTGGAGCAGGCTTTCTTTTTCCGCAGCCGGTACAATCGTCATTAAACCAATACCCATATTAAAGGTGCCAAACATGTCTTCCGGGGACAAATGACCCTCGTTTTGAATGAAGGGAAAAATCTCCGGCTGCTGCCAGCTGTTAACGTCAAACATCGCGCCGCAGCCATCTGGAAGCATTCTCGGCACATTTTCAAAAAAGCCGCCGCCGGTAATATGAGCCATCCCTCTGGCTGTTCCTGCCTGCTTAATTGCTTTCGCCGCATTCACGTAAATCTTTGTCGGCTCGAGAAGCTCTTCCCCGAGCGGACGCTGAAACGGAGGCACCGTGTCGTTCACCGTAAACAATCCCTCTTCAAACAAAACCTTGCGCACGAGGGAAAACCCGTTGCTGTGAACGCCCGAGGAAGCTACCCCGATAATCGCGTCCCCAGGCTCCGCTTTTGATTCAGCCAGAATATCCGCCTTCTCCGCCGCACCAACGGCGAACCCGGCCAGATCATATTCTTCCTCGCTGTACATTCCCGGCATCTCGGCGGTTTCTCCGCCGATAATGGCACAGCCTGCCTGCGCACAGCCGTCTGCTACACCTTTCACGATCTGCTCAATTTTTTCCGGATCTGCTTTTCCCAGGGCCAGATAATCCAGGAAATAGAGGGGATCGGCCCCCTGGACGGCGATATCATTTACACACATCGCCACCACATCCTGGCCGATCGTGTCGTGCTTATTCATTTGAAAAGCAAGCATTAATTTCGTGCCGACACCGTCTGTGCCCGATATGAGCACTGGCTCTTTGTAAGGAAGTCCGGAAATATCAAACATACCGCCAAAACCACCGAGAGCCCCCATCACTTCCGGGCGCCCAGTGCGGGCAATGTGTTTTTTCATCCGCTCTACCGCCTGGTATCCTGCTTCAACGTCTACACCGGCCCGCCTGTAAGCTTCAGACATCCGTAGGCCCTCCTTTGTTAACCATTCATAATTTTATCGTGCGGGTGAAGCGTATCGTCATAAATTTCTGTAGGGTATTTGCCGGTAAAGCACGCGAGGCACTGACCGCAGTTCGGCTCGCTCTTGCCCCGGCCGATGCCGTTCTGCAGGCCTTCAATACTGATAAACGACAGGGAATCCGCCCCCATCAGATCGCGCATTTCATCGACGGTATAATTCGAAGCAATCAATTCTGCCTTCGTGGACGTATCTATTCCGTAAAAGCACGGGTGCGTAATCGGCGGCGACGTAATGCGTACGTGCACTTCGGTTGCTCCCGCTTCCTTGAGCATGCGTACGATCCGCTTGCTTGTCGTACCACGGACGATCGAATCGTCTACCATGACTACCCTTTTGCCTTCTACAACTCCACGGACAGCAGACAGCTTCATCTTCACGCCCTGCTCCCGCAGCGCCTGTGACGGCTGAATGAATGTCCGTCCGACATACCGGTTTTTAATCAGCCCGAGTTCATACGGCGTGCCGGCAGCTTCGGCATAGCCGATAGCGGCAGAGATGGAAGAGTCCGGCACCCCAGTCACGACATCTGCTTCCACCGGCGCTTCTTTAGCCATTTCCTTGCCGAGATTTTTCCTTGCCGTATGCACATTAATATTGTCCACATTAGAATCCGGCCGGGCGAAATAGACGTATTCCAGACTGCAGATCGCCCTGGACGTAGAGGTTGAAAACAACTCCGAACGCATGCCCGAGTCATCAATGCTGATAATTTCTCCCGGCTGCATGTCCCGGACGTATTCGGCGCCGATCACGTCAAACGCACACGTCTCCGAAGCGACCACGTACGTATCTCCAATTTTCCCGATCGTAAGCGGCCGGAGCCCGTTCGGATCCATAGCGCAAAGCAGTTTTTCCTCGGTCATCACCGCAAAAGCATATGCTCCTTCAATATAGGACAGGGCATCCTTCAGCTGATCCTCAAAGCGGGTTTCATCGCTTCTCTTGATCAAATGGGCAAGCACTTCAGTGTCCGAGGTGGACTGGAAAATGCTCCCTTTTCTCTCAAGCTCCTCTTTCACGTGGTTGGCATTCACAAGATTTCCGTTATGCGCTATTGCAAGACCTGTCGTCTGTGACTGAAAAAGCAGCGGCTGGCAGTTCACAAGACCACCGCCGCCTGCCGTAGCGTAACGTACGTGCCCAACGGCTGAGCTTCCCTGCAGCTGTTCGAGGTCCCCTTCTTTAAAGGCTTCCGTAATAAGACCGAGTCCTTTGTGGCTCGACAGTTTATCGCCGTCGCTGACGACGATGCCTGCCCCTTCCTGCCCGCGGTGCTGAAGGCTGTGCAGCCCGTAATAGGTCAGCTGTGCCGCCTCCTCATGGTTCCAGACAGCAAACACACCACATTCTTCGTTTAAGCCTTTGATTTCACCAAGCATGGAATAGCTCCTTTCCAGGCGTTCTCCAACTCCTTGGCAGAAGCCTGAAGAATCGTCTCTCCCGATTCTTTGAGTAAGTGCAATGTCGCTTCCTCTGTCACTCTGCCGGCATGTCTTGCGTCTGGCACTGTCTGTTCAAAAGCCTTCCGGTTTTCCGCAGCTACGGAAATCACATAGCGGGACTGCGTTTCAGCAAACAATTCATCGATAACCTCTCCGGTGATCACTGCTTCTGCTCCGAGTCCGGTGCCAAACGTACTTTCCGCAATCGCGACGGCAAGACCACCTTCGGATACATCGTGCGCTGACTGCACCAGCCCTTCCTGAATAGCCTTTAATACGTCGCGCTGCCTCCGGTACTCGGTGTCAAGATCAAGCTCCGGCGCCCGTCCGTCAATCGAGCCGGTCTGCATCTCCTGAATCTCGCTGCCGCCAAAGTCTTCGCCCGCTTCACCGATAATATATACGGCGTCCCCTGCCTGCTTAAACTCCTGGGTTGTAATATGGGCAAGCTCTTTAATCAGTCCGACCATGCCGACGACCGGTGTCGGATAGATCGCGCCATTCTGCGTTTCGTTGTAGAGCGACACATTGCCGCCGATAACCGGTGTTTCAAGGGTTTTGCATGCTTCCGTCATGCCATCAATCGACTTTTCAAACTGCCAGTAAATTTCAGGCTTTTCCGGATTGCCGTAGTTCAGGCAGTCGGTCAGCCCGAGCGGCAGCCCGCCCGAGCAGATAATGTTCCGGGACGCTTCTGCGATAACGATTTTTCCGCCCTGCTCCGGGTCAAGCCCGAGGTAACGCGCGTTGCAGTCGGTTGTCATCGCAAGTGCTTTATCTTTGCCGCGTACCCGGAGCACCGCTGCATCGGAGCCTGGCATTACGGCAGTATTGGTGCGGACCATGTAATCGTACTGGTCGTATACCCATTCCTTGCTCGCAACCGTCGGTTGCTTTAACAGGTCTGTGAGCGTTTCCTTAGCATCACTCACATCCGGCCGCCACGCCTTCTGCTGCTGGCGTTTGCGGAAAGCTTCCGGCTCCCGCGACTCGGGATAGTACACCGGTGCATCTTCGGCCAGCGCATCCACAGGCACATCCGCAACTTTTTCACCATTGTGCCAGAGCACAAGACGCTGATCATCGATGACATGGCCAATTTCTGCCGAGTGAAGCCCCCAGTGGCTGCAGATCTCGTGAATTTCTTTTTCTTCGCCTTGTTTTACCACCAGAAGCATCCGCTCCTGGGACTCGGAGAGCATCATTTCATACGGGCTCATGTTGAGCTCCCGCTGCGGTACCGTATCGAGGTTCATCTCAATGCCCGAACCCGCCTTGCTGGCCATTTCTGCTGAAGAAGAAGTCAGCCCTGCTGCTCCCATGTCCTGAATCCCGACAAGCGATTCACATTTCACGAGTTCGAGGCATGCTTCGAGCAGCAGCTTTTCCATAAATGGATCACCCACCTGCACGGAAGGACGCTTGCTTTCTGATTCGTCGCTGATTTCTTCCGAAGCAAAAGTAGCTCCGTGGATACCGTCTTTACCAGTGCTTGCCCCGACGTAAATAACCGTATTTCCGGCGCCGCTGGCAATCCCTTTTTGAATGTCGTTATGGTCAATAAGCCCGACGCACATCGCGTTCACAAGCGGATTGCCTTCATAGCTCGGGTCAAACTGCACTTCGCCTCCGACCGTCGGCACACCGATGCAGTTACCATATCCGGCAATGCCGGCGACAACCTCTTCAAATAAATATTTCACCCGGGGCTTGACCAATTCCCCGAAACGAAGCGAATTCATAATAGCGACCGGCCGGGCCCCCATGGAGAACACGTCCCGGAGAATGCCGCCTACTCCGGTTGCTGCTCCCTGGTAGGGCTCGATCGCTGACGGGTGGTTGTGGCTTTCCATTTTAAACACAACCGCCTGCTCGTCGCCGATATCGATAATGCCGGCGCCTTCGCCAGGCCCCTGCAGCACGCGCTCCCCCTCTGTCGGAAATTTTTTCAGCTGGGCCTTGGAATGCTTATAGCTGCAGTGCTCCGACCACATGACTGAAAACAGGCCGATTTCTGTATAATTTGGCAGGCGCCCGAGAATTTTTTTAATCATTTCGAATTCTTCGTCTTTAACACCCATTTCCTGATAGATTTTTTCCTGTTCAATCTGCTCTGCGGAAGGCTCAAGTAGTAAGGACATGGGATTTCCTCCATTGCTTCAATATTGATTGAAAGATTTTCAATCCGTCGTCACTGCCGAGAATCTGGTCGGTTGCCCGTTCCGGGTGCGGCATCATGCCCATCACGTTGCCCTGTTTGTTTATAATGCCAGCAATCGCTTCTTTGGAGCCGTTAAAATTGTCTTCGTACGTGAACACAATCTGGTTGTTGGCCTGCAGGTCCTTTAGGGTCTCGTCATCGCAGTAGTAGTTACCCTCACCGTGGGCGACCGGAATCGTTATTCGTTCGCCTTCGCCGTATTCGCAGGTAAAGCCGGTTTCATGATTCGCCACTGCGAGGCGGGCCGGGCGGCAGATAAACTTCAGCGACCGGTTCCGCTGCATGGCTCCTGGAAGCAGCCCGGCTTCAAGCAGCACCTGAAATCCGTTGCATACGCCGAGAACCGGCTTGCCTTTTTCCGCCTGCTCCACGACGCTCGCCATGACCGGTGCAAAACGGGCAATTGCCCCGGAACGAAGATAGTCTCCGTAGGAAAATCCACCGGGCAGAAGAATACCGTCATAATCCGCCACGCTTTCCTCGGTATACCAGACTTTATCCACCGGCTCCCCGAGGCCTTCCTGAATTGCATAATACATGTCGTCATCACAGTTGGACCCTGGAAACACGATCACCGCGAACCTCATCAGGACACGCCCTTTCCGATCGTGTATGTGTAATCTTCAATCACCGGATTGGAGAGGAGCTTTTCACACATTTCTTCGATCCGGGCCTCAAGGTTGTTTCCTTCCTCTACTTCGAGTTCAATATACTTGCCGGTCTGGACAGATGCCACCTCATGGTACCCCATTGTCTGCAGGGCGTTTTCAATCGTGCTGCCCTGCGGGTCAAGCACTCCTTCTTTCAATGTCACATACACTTGAACGTTAACCATGTGCAGCTCCTCCTAATCGCTGTAATATTTCGGTGTAGCCTTCCTGAAGAGAACCAATCCCATAACGGAACAGATCTTTATCGAACTTCTGGCGGGTTTCTTTATCCCACAGCCGGCAAGTGTCCGGAGAAATTTCGTCGGACAAAAGCAGCTTCCCGTCCTCTGTCGTGCCAAACTCAATCTTAAAGTCCACAAGCAGCAGGCCGTGGTCTGAGAAATGCTTCCAGAGCGTTTTATTCACATGTTCGGCCATCTGCTTCATGTCCTTCACCTGCGACGGGGAAGCCGCCTGCAGCAGCCGAATATGATCATCGTTAATCAACGGGTCTCCAAGCTCGTCATCCTTGTAGTAGAATTCCACCACCGGCTGGTCGGTTTCAGTACCTTCTCCGATGCCGGTGCGGCGGTGGAGACTTCCGGCGACAATATTGCGTACTACGACCTCGAGAGGGATAATCGTCGTCTTTTTGACCGCCTGTTCGGTTTCGGAGAGCCGGTCCACAAAATGGTTGTTTATGCCTTCTTCATGAAGCTTTTGAAACAGCAGGGAGGAAATTTCGTTATTCAGCTTGCCTTTGCCGACCAGCACTTCCTTTTTCTCTCCGTTAAACGCGGTGGCATCGTCTTTGTACTCTACCCAGAGCGTGTTTTCCACGTCTGTTTCATACAGCTTTTTGGCCTTTCCTTCATACAATAGAGCGCGTTTTTCCATCGCAGGCTCCTCCTTTGGACTATCCCTTATTATTCGATGCCGGCACGGGCGAAGATCGTATCGACTTCCTTCATGTGATGACGGTGATCAAAGCAATCCTCGATTTCTTCACTGCTTAAAACATTTGTAATGGCCGGTTCATTTTCCACCAGCTCCCGGAACGGTATGCCCTTTTCCCAGGCCTCCATTGCCTTTGGCTGAACCGTGTCGTACGCTTCCTCACGCACCATGCCTTTGTTGATCAGCGTAAGCAGCACGCGCTGCGAGAAGACAAGGCCGAGCGTTTTGTCCATGTTTGCTTTCATATTATCTTCAAACACTGTCAGGTTTTTCACGATATTGCCAAAGCGATTCAGCATATAATTGAGCGCCGTGGTAGCGTCTGGAATAATAATTCGTTCGGCCGATGAGTGGGAAATATCACGTTCATGCCAGAGCGGCACATTTTCATAGGCGGTCAGCATATGGCCGCGGATGACCCTGGCCAGCCCGGTCATGTTTTCCGAGCCGATCGGATTGCGTTTATGCGGCATCGCTGAGGAACCCTTCTGTCCCTTGGCGAAGAACTCTTCCACTTCCCGGGTTTCACTTTTTTGCAGGCTGCGGATTTCGACTGCCATTTTTTCAATCGACGTGGCAATTAAAGCGAGGGTGCTCATATAATCTGCGTGACGGTCCCGCTGCAGCGTCTGCGTCGATACCGGTGCTGCCTGAAGGCCCAGTTTCCGGCAGACCGATTCCTCGATAGCCGGCGGGATGTTGGCAAACGTTCCCACTGCTCCCGAAAGCTTCCCAACACGGATGCCCTCGGCCGCTGCGTCAAAACGCTCAATATTGCGCTTCATTTCCTGATACCAGAGGGCGAGTTTGATGCCAAAGGTGGTTGGCTCTGCGTGTACGCCGTGGGTGCGCCCCATCATGATCGTATGCTTATGCTCTTTTGCCTTGTTTTTTAAAATTTCGAGAAACCGCTCCAGATCCGCCCGCAAAATATCGTTGGCCTGCTTAATCAGATAGGAGAGCGCCGTATCCACGACGTCGGTGGAGGTCAAACCGTAATGAACCCATTTGCGCTCATCGCCGAGCGTCTCCGACACCGCCCGTGTAAACGCCACAACGTCATGGCGTGTCTCTTCTTCAATCTCCTGGATCCGTTCGATGCTAAAGGAGGCATTATCTCTTATTTTTTTCACATCTTCCTTCGGAATGTCCCCGAGCTCCGACCAGGCTTCACAGGCGCAGATTTCGACCTCCAGCCAGGCGTTAAAGCGGTTCTCTTCGGTCCAGATAGCACCCATTTCCGGGCGTGTATAACGATCGATCATAATCAGGTTCCTCCACTCTTCTCTTTAATAATTATTTCTCTATGTACTGCTTCCATACCTCTGAGGACCGATCAAGCGCGTCCTGCAGATCCTCCCGGAGCACCGTCCAGTGTCCCATTTTCCGGCCGGGCTTGGCTTCATCCTTGCCGTACAGATGCACATGGTCCTTGCTCCACTCTTCCATATGCGATGTTACCGCCTCGACGTGTTCACCGAGAATGTTGGTCATAACCACCGGCTGCTTCAGTCCGGCAGGTCCGAGCGGAAGACCGCAAACAGCGCGGATGTGTTGTTCAAACTGGGAGGTTTCACATGCCTCAATCGTATAGTGACCTGAGTTGTGCGGCCGCGGCGCCACTTCGTTTACATACACCGTATCATCGTCTGTGACAAACATTTCCACTGCAAGGGTGCCGACAAGATCCACATGCTCGGCAAGCCGGTGGGCGATACGGATCGCTTCTTCATTCACGAAGCGCGAAATTCTTGCCGGTACAATTGTCTGGTGCAGAACGTTATTCACATGAATATTTTCTCCGACTGGAAAAATACCGGTCTCCCCGTGCACGCTCCGGGTGACAATGCAGGAAATTTCTTTCTGGAACGGAATCCACGCTTCGAGCACGAGCTCTTTGCCGTCGCTTCCGCCAAGGGTTTCAAACGCTTTTTCTGCATCCTCTGCCGCTTTTAACACTACCTGCCCCTTGCCATCGTAACCGCCACGGCACGTTTTCAGCACGCTCGGCACGCCGATCTGCTTCACCGCCGCCGAAAGCTCTTCGCGGGAGGTTACCTGATGGTACGGAGCTACTTTAATATTCGCTGCTTCAATAGCCTGCTTTTCACGAAGGCGGTGCTGCGCCGTATGAAGCAGCTGGCTGCCTTGCGGAAGATAGAGGGTGTTTTCCAGATGCCTGGCTGTGTCTGCGTCAATATTTTCAAATTCATAGGTTAATACGTCACACGCTTCTGCCATCCTGTCCGCCCCGCCACGGTCATCATAAGCTGCTTCAATTTCAACATCTGCCACCTGTCCGGCGGGCGAATCTGTTTTTGGCTCAAGCACGGCCACCCGGTAGCCCATTGGTTTTGCCGCAAACGCCATCATCCGTCCGAGCTGTCCGCCTCCAAGTATTCCGATCGTCTGTCCCGGTTTCATTACTCGCCCCATAGTTCATCTCCTGACTGCATGACCTGCTCACGCATTTGTTCTCTACGCTTCTGAAGCTTATTCGCCAACGTTTCATCAAAGGCTGAAATCATCTGGGCAGCCAGAAGTCCGGCATTGGTCGCCCCGGACGTGCCGATGGCCACAGTTGCCACCGGCACCCCGCCGGGCATCTGGGCGATGGATAACAGCGAGTCCCATCCGCTTAAAGCCTTGGACTGCACCGGCACCCCGATGACCGGCAGCGTCGTTTTCGCCGCTACCATACCCGGCAGATGAGCTGCTCCCCCGGCACCGGCAATGATCACTTTTATCCCTCGTCCTCTTGCCTCTGCCGCGTACTCAAACATATAATCCGGCGTCCGGTGGGCGGATACGATGTTCTTTTCAAACGGCACCCCGAGCTCATCAAGCACTTCGCATGCCTTCTGCATCGTTTCCCAGTCGGACGTACTGCCCATTACTACTCCTACCTGCGGTTCCACTTGCGCCACCCCTTTGCTTTTCCTCACATGCTTTTTGACATAAAGAATCCCCGGTGCCAGATCCATCCCTAAAAAAGGATAGTCTTCCGCACTCCGGGGAAGGTCTCATGAACGCATACGCTCTACTATAGAAGAAAAATTCAAGCCGAAGCTTCCACTATTTCAGACAAAGGCTTCGTTTGATCATTCTCCTCATAGTCCAGCAATTTACGGTTGCCGGGTAGAGACGCTCGAGCCTTATTCCCGAAAGTATATGAGGATTGTCATCGTTCTGCTTTTGTTGCTTACGTGTTTCAGCTTAACAAGTTGTTATATTATCTGTCAATCAAAATTCGAACAATAAGAATTAAATAACTTCAAATGTTCGTTTATTTCTTTTTTGCTTCAAAACTGATTTCCTGCCTCACAGGCACATACTGCATCTCTCCGTTAATGGTCTGCTCTTCAAATACGGGCTTTTCCATTCTGCGTACCGGCATAAAGCCTTCTGCCGCAATACGGGCGAGGCACTCTTCCACTGTTTCTTCTTCCTGTACGTAAAACGTCTGTTTATTTTTCTTTTTTGCCATTCGCGCAGCTGCTCCTTATTTCTTTATTTCTATGCTTTTTAGTATAACAGGTTCTTTCTAAAAAAAACGAACGAAGCAGAATTTCATTTTCCACTTCATTCGCTTATTTATCGTCCGTTTTCTATGCCTATCGTTCGTATGGTCTCTTTTAAGACAGCAACCCCATTTACACAGTCTTTTAATTCAGTAAATTCTTCCGGGGTATGGCTTTTACCTTCAAAGCTCGGGACAAACAGCAGGCCGAATGGCACGTAGGCTCCAAACATCATAGCGTCATGGCTGGCGCCTGATACGAGGGATTCTGTAGCTAAGCCGATGCTCCGGGAGGCCTCCTCAATTGAACGCCGGATCCATTCCGGGACCGGGACCGGTTTCACCCTGAAGGCCACTTCATGAGAAACAGTAAGTCCGCGGCGGCCGGCTATTTTTTCTGCTTCGCTTCGCGCCAGGCTGATCATCTGGTCCCGGACCTTCTCATCGAGGTCCCGGATATCGGCTGTCAGCCGGGCCTCTCCGGCAATTACGTTTGAACCGTTCGGCTCAAGAGAAAGCCTCCCTACGGTGGCTACCGCGGTGTCACTGTACATAGCAGGAAGCTGCTCCAGATACAGAATAAATTCTGCTGCTGCAGCGGCTGCGTCTTTTCTTATGTTCATCGGCGTGTTACCGGCGTGATCCGTTTCCCCCCAAAAATGAACGTCAAGCCAGGAAGGGCCGGCGATTCCTTCCACCACCCCGATACCCGCCTCCTGCTGTTCGAGCTGTTTTCCCTGCTCCACATGCAGCTCTAAATATGCCCTCAGCCGTTCACGCGGATAAATATTTTTCTCGGGCTTGTTCGGCGAATAATCCATCAGCTTCATCGCCTCCGCCGCCGTCACTCCCTCGTCATCACGCATTTGAAAGAAATCATCCTTCGAGATATCGCCGACGGCCGCCCGGCTTCCGAGCATGCCGCTCCCAAAACGTGCCCCTTCCTCATCGACGAAAACAGCAATTTCTATAGAACAGTCCAGTTCGGCTCCTTCGGCCTTCAATGCTTCTACAGCCATCAGGCTCGATACACAGCCGAGAGCCCCGTCAAAAGCACCACCGTTTTTCACGGTGTCCAGATGAGAACCGGTAAGAATGATCGGGGCTCCGGCCCGGGCAGACTCCCAAAGGCCATAAATGTTACCTACACCGTCCTCCCGCACATTCAGGCCCGCTTCCTCCATCCAGGAACGAAAAAGATTTTTTGCCTGCTGCTCCTCTTCTGTGTAGACATAGCGTGTAATGCCGCCCTCTTCCGTGCGGCCAACAGAGGCCAGTTCCTCCAGGCGGCTGGCCAAAACCTCGGGGTCAATCGACGGAAAGCCCCTGCTTTCCTCAATCGTCTGGAGGAGGCGCTCTCTGCTGAATCCCTTGTTACCCAAAGCATCATCACTCCTTCTCTTCTTTCAGACTAACACACCGGCAAAAACGTTACACTTCATTGCATCAGGTCCACGATAAAAACCTCCGGCCTTCATCATTAATACAGTGAAATTTGCCAAAAAATCATCTGTTTCCATTATATACTATTTAACCGTATCAAAAGTAGCTTAATACAAGAATAAATACTCCTGTATTAAAAGTAGAAATTTTAAGCTTTCTACAGTAACTGGGAAAGGGTATACATCAGCATTTTGACGCAAAAAACCGCCCTGATGATTTCCAGGGCGGCTTCTGCATAAAAGTCTATGAAACATAATTGGTCGTAATGATAGAGCGCTCCATTTGATACAGCTGCTCCTGGGAGTACAGGGGCGCGTTTTGGGAAAACTGCTCGTGAAAGAACGCCCGCAGTGCTGCTTCCGTCGTAAAACGATGAGTATAGGCATCTACAGATACGTCCTGCACAAACCGGTCATCCTGCGTGTTTGAATGGCCGAAGAAGATAATCGGCGTCACTTCACCCGGGTTGTGCTTTTCTCTGCGCAGAAAGTCTTCTGTAATCGATGCCGTCGCTTTGGCGTGTTCAATCGGACTGTCGTGAACTTCAAATGTCCCTGACCGAACGTGTCCCCGGCTTGTGTTTTGAAATACCATTGTCGTTTCCACGTCTTCTTCAAGATCCGGGTATAGCGTATCAAGTACAAAATCAAGCGTTCCGGCATTATGTTTACTGACGCCGTGAATAATATGGCCCTTCCATTTCTGCGTCTCAAGCACATACAGCCCCCGGGTCGTCAAAACGACGTGGTCCACCTGGCGGGTTGAAAGCTCTGTCCGTTCGTCGAGCGGCACGTATACGTGTCCGGAAATCAACATTTCATCTACGGCGATCTGATTGGCCTCTACAAGGTCGTTTTTAATGCTTCGAAGCAGCTCGTGTGTTTTCATTTCTTCCGGTTCCCGCGAGATTTTCTCCAAATGATAAATGTAATCCGTCAGTTTCCCTTTTTCTTCCTCGTATTTGCCGCGTATCGCCTGGATATCCTCGCGGTACTGCGAGCTCTTTCCTTCAATTTCTTCTTCCATTTTCCTATCATACTGCCGGACTTTTTTTAGATACTGATCCCGCTGAATTAAAATAACTGCTCCAATGATGATTAAAGCTATAATAACCGTGACTGCTATACCCATATAAGCACCTCTTCCATCTCCTGCCTTAATATTTTTACTATGACCCGGAATTTGGTACACTAAAAAACGCTTCTCATTCACTATGTAAAACTATATACATTATATTTCTATCATAATCAATATATTCCTTTTCGTATACACCTAAAGAAAGGATTCTTCCCCATGACAATTTATTCTGTTGTTCCAAAGGATTTTTACGACAAACCGACACTCGAGCTCTCCAGGGCGCTGATCGGCTGTGTACTTGTGCACGAAACGCCGGAAGGAGCTGCAGCCGGCAGAATTGTTGAAACGGAAGCTTATATAGGACCCGTGGACCGCGCTGCCCACAGCTACAATTACCGCAGAACAAAGCGGACTGACGTAATGTTCTTTCCCCCGGGCCACGTGTATATGTATACAATGCATACCCATGCGCTTCTAAATATCGTCAGCGGGGCAGAAGAGTCTCCGGAAGCTGTCCTCATCCGCGCTGTCGAGCCTGTCGCAGGCCTCGAGCTCATTCAAAAACGCCGGCACCGTGTCCGCGGCATTCAGCAGACAAACGGCCCCGGCAAGTTAACGAAAGCGCTTGGCATTGATATGAGCTACTATGGGCATGAACTTGATCATCCGCCGCTGTATCTGTCGTCAAAGGATTATGAACCCGAGGTTCAAAGCGGCCCTCGCGTCGGCATTTCCGGAAGCGGTGAAGCACGTCATTACCCGTGGCGGTTCTTCGAAGCCGGAAATTCCTACGTGTCTAAATGGAGGGCCTGAGTCCTGTTATTTCAAAGCGACGACGCGGCGGCCCTGGATACGGCTTTCCAAAATAGCGTCAAGATCCTCCGCCAAATCGTCCAGGGTGGTCTCGCTTGCAATTGTATCAAGCAGTGATTGAATTTTCAGGTCATCTGCGAGCCGGTTCCACACGTACTGCCTTTTTTCTGCCGGGCAATAGACAGAATCAATTCCAGCCAGATTGACGCCTCTTAAAATAAACGGATGAACCGTCGTAGGAACGTCTGTCCCTCCGGTAAGTCCGCTGACAGCTGCTGTACCGTGATATTTCATCGTACTAAGCAGGTAGGCAAGCGTCTCTCCCCCAACTGGGTCCACGGCACCGGCCCACATCGCCTTGCCAAGCGGCTTTCGTTTATCCGGATTTACGTCTTCACGGGAGAGAATACGGCCCGCTCCAATATTGCGGAGGTAATCATGGGCTTCGGCGTTTCCGGTAACGGCTGCAACGTCATATCCAAGGGAGTGAAGCATCGCTACAGCCATACTTCCGACGCCTCCAGTAGCACCGGTTACAACGACCTCGCCCTGTTCAGGCGTGACTCCTTCCTCTTCCAGGCGCACGACCGATAATCCTGCTGTAAACCCGGCAGTGCCAAAAATCATGGCTTCTCTTGGGGTCATCCCCTCCGGCAGTTTTACTACCCAGTCCGCAGGCACTCTTGCTTTTTCCGCATACCCGCCGTGATGGGCCACTCCAAGTTCATAGCCTGTAACGAGCACCTCGTCGCCCTCCTGATACCTTGAATCACTGGATGAGGCGACAACGCCGGCGAGGTCAATCCCTGGAATCAGTGGATAGCCCTGGGCAATCTGGCTTCCAGGAGCTGCTGCCATCCCGTCTTTATAGTTGATGCTTGAATAGTGCACATCAATGGTGACGTCGCCTTCAGGCAGGTCACTTTCTTCCAGTGTGCGCACCTCTTTTGTAACTTCTCCCTGATCGTTTTTATCCACGACCAGCGCCTTAAATGTACTCATACTTTCCACCTCCATAAAATGATCCTCTACTCTATTCCCATAAAAGCTTTATTCCATGCAGAGTAAAAACAAAAAACACGCGCCTCCTCCAGGAAGCGCGCGGGACGTTACTACGGTGTTAAAAATAAGAAAAAGATAATAAACAAAAAAAACAAAGCGTACATAATCGGGTTCAACTGCTTCCCTCTTCCAGTGAGCACCATTGTGATCGGGTAGAAGATAAAGCCCATGGCAATACCGGTTGCGATACTGTAGGTAAGCGGCATCGAGACGACGGTTAAAAAGGCCGGCACAGCAATTTCAAGACGCTGCCACTCAATTAAGCGAAGCGACGATACCATCAGTGCTCCTACAATAATAAGAGCCGGAGCTGTTACGGCGCTCGTTACCACACCGAGAAGCGGCGAGAAAAACAAAGCAGCAAGAAACAACAGCGCCGTAATTATCGACGCAAACCCGGTACGTCCTCCGACAGCTACGCCGGCTGAGGACTCGATATATGCTGTCGTGGTAGACGTTCCGAGAATCGAGCCGATGACGGTAGCGGATGAATCCGCCACCAGGGCGCGCCCGGCACGCGGCAGTTTGTTGTCTTTTACGAAGCCGGCCTGGTTGGCTACCGCAAACAAAGTTCCGGCCGTATCAAAAAAGTCTACAAATAAAAACGTAAGCACCACTACGATAAATCCAATAATAAAACTTGAATCCCACGAAAAGTCTGCAAGAGAGGTGAAAGCAGCCCCGAATGTCGGTGCGATACTAGGCACTCCGGAGACAATCTGACCCGGCGGCTGAATCTGGCCCACTAATATGCCGGCCAGAGCGGTAATCACCATCCCGTAAAAAATACCTCCGCGGATACCCAGGACCATAAGTATGACGGTCACAAGCAGCCCGAATGCCGCAAGCGCAGCCGGACCGGAAGTAAGTGTACCGAGCGTGACGAGAGTAGACTCGTCGGCCACCACAATCTGTGCTCCCTGCAGTCCGACAAAGGCAATAAACAGTCCAATACCGGCAGAAACAGCGTATTTTAATTCCTCCGGAATCGCGTTAATAATTTTCTCTCTAATACCAAATGTCGTTAACCCTATGAAGATCATTCCGGAGCAGAATACCCCAAACAAGGCAAGCTCCCAGGGGATCCCCATTGTCAGCACAACGGAATATGTAAAAAAGGCATTAAGCCCCATACCCGGTGCCAGAGCTATCGGATACCTGGCAAGCACCCCCATAATCAGCGTCCCGATGGCTGCTGCCAGGGCTGTCGCTACAAACACGGCGGCCTCATTCATTCCGGCTTCGGCTAAAATACTGGGGTTGACGAATAAAATGTACGCCATCGCAAGGAAAGTCGTTAAACCGGCTAACGATTCTTTCTTGTAGTTCGTCTCATTCTTTGTGAATTCAAAAAAACGATCCATGCTCTTATCTCTTCCTCTCTTTGCTCTCCCCAGGCAAAACTCTCTCTGATTCCATTATATACTAACTAAGCGTTTGCGGCGCAAGCCCCTACTCCCATTCGATGGTCGAAGGCGGCTTGGATGTCACATCGTACACTACACGGTTGACGTGCTGCACTTCATTAACGATTCTGGTGGAAATTTTTTCGAGAACGTCATACGGAATACGGGCCCAATCCGAAGTCATACCGTCAATCGAAGTAACCGCACGGATGCCGACCGTATAGTCGTATGTCCGGCTGTCTCCCATTACGCCCACGCTTCTCATATCCGGAAGCGCCGTAAAGTACTGCCAGATTTCACGGTCCAGACCGGCATTTTTGATTTCTTCGCGTAAAATGTAATCCGATTCCCGGACAATTTCGAGCTTCTGCTCCGTGATTTCCCCGAGCACACGAATCCCGAGTCCGGGTCCCGGGAACGGCTGCCGCCATACGATTTCATCCGGCACTCCGAGCTCCGTTCCGAGCTTGCGGACTTCATCTTTAAATAACGTGTTCAAAGGCTCAATCAGATCGAATTTCATATCCTCCGGCAGGCCGCCGACATTGTGGTGGGACTTGATCGTCTGTGCTGTATCCGTACCACTTTCAATGACGTCTGTATACAGCGTTCCCTGAACAAGAAAATCCACATTTTCAAGCTTTCCTGCCTCTTCTTCAAACACGTATATGAATTCATTTCCGATAATTTTCCGTTTTTCCTCCGGATCGCTCACTCCGTTGAGCTGATCGAGAAAACGCGTAGCTGCGTCTATTTTCACAATATTCATCTGAAATCCACGTCCGAGCGATTCCATGACGCCTGTTGCTTCCTCTTTACGCAGCAGACCGTGATCAATAAACATGCATGTAAGCTGATCTCCGATCGCTTTGTGGACGAGCGCGGCAGCTACTGAGCTGTCCACACCGCCGCTCAACGCACACAGTACATTACGGCTGCCCACCTGTTCACGGATAATTTCCACCTGCTCGTCAATAAAATTGGCCATTGTCCATTCATCAGAGCAGCCGCAGACCCTGTAAGCAAAGTTTTTCAGCATATCATCGCCAAACTGGGTGTGGCGCACCTCCGGATGGAACTGAACGCCGTACATTTTCTTCTCCGGAGCACTCATTGAAGCTACCGGGCATGATGGACTGGTCGCGTCCACCGTAAAGCCTTCCGGCGGCTCGACAATTAAGTCGCCATGACTCATCCACACACTCTGGGTTTTCGGCAGCCCTTCAAATAATACCGGGTTCGCCTGCACATGGATATCAGCCTTCCCATACTCCCGGTGCTGGGCTTTTTCCACTTTTCCGCCGTAATGCAGCGTCATCAGCTGCATCCCGTAACAGATCCCCAGAATAGGAATATCCAGATCAAAAATAGCCGGATCGCAGGTGAGCGCCCCTTCAACATACGCACTGTTCGGCCCGCCGGAAAAGATAATCCCCGCTGGATTCAATTCTTTAATTTTTTCTGCACTGATCGTGTTCGGATGAAGTTCACTAAAAACACCGAGATCTCTGATTCTGCGTGTAATCAATTGATTATACTGGCCGCCAAAGTCCAGAACAATAATCGTTTCACTGATATTTCCTACGCTCATCGCTTCTACCCCTAACTGTTTTCAAATATGTACGTGCAAGGTTCACTTTAAAGGAATGCCTGCTTCCGGGCAACTATCTGTTTTCAATTACCGGACGCACGTCAAATACTTCAATGAAAGTCTTTTTTTTACAGACCAAAAAAGCTGCTTTCGCATCATACGAAAGCAGCTTTTTGACCGGGGACAGACGGAGGGGCTTCTGCCGCTGTCTGTCCTTCACTGCCCTCGTAGTCCAGCCATTTTCCGGCGGCCGGGTAGAGACATTTGGGCCTGATCCCAAACTATACGAGGTATTCACCTGTAAACATGAAATAAATTTTAACAGCCCGTCATGGGCCGGTCAAGAACGGATTTTCTTTACCAGTCGTTTCCATGCAGCGACTGTTTCCGGCTCGGCTCCGTCTCCGGTTTTACGTCCGTAATACAGACGTTCGTATTTCTCAGTCAGTGGTTCCATGTCACTGCTGCCGTAAATGTCATTCACCCTTCCAGAAAATTCCCGCAGCGTTTCCCCGTTGGTGCGTTTCACACGCGCTATCTGCAGCAGCCTCAGCAGTGCCTGGTAGGCACTTTGAAATTCTGCATCGGAATGCATATGCCGGTATTTGAAAAGAAAATAGCTGGCCAACAGCTTCCTCCGGAAAAACCATCCAGCTCCAAGGAGGAGGACGACCGCTGCAAAAAAGGGCCAGAGTGGAAGCCTCCAGTCAATGCCGGTGCCCCCGGATGTGTCCTCCTGCTCTTCTTCGTGCTCTTCTCCTGCTTCAGGAGCCGTTTCCTCTTCTTCGGGTGCGTCTGCTTCTTCCGACGCCGGCTCATCTTCAATTTCAGGTGCTTCCTCCGACCCTTCATTGTTTTCATACGTGTAATTAAACTCTGAAGAAAAACCCTTCGTCGGTTCAAACGGCACCCATCCGACCTCCGGAAAGTACACTTCCACCCAGGAATGCGCATTTTCATTGGTAACCTCCACCTGGTTTTCATTTCCCGGAGCCTGATCCCCTTCCGTGAACCCTTTCACCCAGCGTGTTGGTATATCCAGCGTCCGAAGCAGCACCGCCATCGAAGTCGAGTAATTGTCACAGTATCCGGTCCGTGATTCAAACAGAAACTGGCTGACATAATCCCCGCCTTCCGAGGGGGCCGGAATGTTTGTCGTTTGATAGGAAAAATCCGGACCGCGCAAATACCTTTCTACCGCCCTCGCCTTCGCATAGCGGTTATCCTCTTCTTCTGTAAGGTCTTCAGCGAGCTCCTGAATTTCTCCCGGAAGATCGTCCGGAAGCTGAGTAAAGTATTCCGTGATTTCCTCCGGGTCTTCTGAATTATCAGTCACAGCGCTCATCTGCTCTACGGGGAAATCTGCTGTTTCATACGCCACCGTATAATTAGTTAATGAAGCCGGCTCCCCGCCAGTCTCAAACTCCGCCTGGGTTGTCCAGGTATCTACTGATGTTTCTATATCTTCTTCAATAGAAAGAAACGAACCCGGATAAAAGGCAAAATCAAACTCCTGGGTTTCTGCCATTTCAATGCTTACTTCCTGGTCTTCCGTCTCGATACTTTCATTGTATAAGCCCGCCTCAGAAGACGTCTCATCAGGGGTATCTATTTCCCACCCAAGACCGGTATATACATTTTTAGCTTCGCCCCGCCAGTAGCCGTTAATATCTCCGGAGGCAGTAAACACCGGCGTATCACTCATTTGAAATCCGCCGCCCAGACGTTCATCGGTATCGTCATAGCCAATCTTCTGTGCGCCCTGGCTGCTTCCGGTGCTGCTTTCTCCCCACGTTAAAAACGGAACGGGGTCAGGCCACCGCGGTTCACTTTTGGGAGCAAGCACGCCAACACCGCCGGCGATAATCAAAAAGACAGCCATAATCAGCATCCACCGGCTAAAGACCTTTCTCTGTGCCTGCCTGTCCTCCGACCGCGATACGATACGGTCCCATTGAAGCAGCCCTAAAAGCAAAAATCCTATAACAAACGTACGGATTACCGCAAACATTCCATCGTATTCGAAAAAAGTATCCATCACGCCAATATAAATAATCGTAAACGTCAGAAAAAATAAAATCCGGCGGGACTGAACTACCCAGAAATAAATCAAATAGCTCATAATAGCGAGCAGAAGCATAAACAAAACACTGCGGAGCATATCTGTCAGAGCGTACCACTGGCCGCTGATAATATAACCGGCATTAGTCTGCACTTCTGCCGCCAGGGCAGCCAGCCAGCCCAGCTGCAGCAATGATTCCTCATAAAAAACAGTGTTTATACCTATCAGTATTACAAGCAGTACGCTGCCGATAATTGCCCACCAGGGCGGACGCAGATAAATTACGATAAAAAAGGCAGCGGAAACCACCATAAATACAGTAACTGACCCTGTCCCGGTAGCTTCTGGAAGAGGCAGCAGCCATTCTGCCAGCAGGAAATAACCAAGAATATAAACAATCAACTTCTTCCAGGTATGCTCCGGTTTAACCAAATAATTATGCCTCCTTTACAGCACTTCAAAGCCAGCCTCGCCCGGCTGCACATAGTATATATGAATATTGGTGTGCCGCAGCGCTTCTACGCCCTCGTGGCGGGAAAATCCGCTTTCACCAGGCAGCAGAGCTACAATAACAGATCGTTTCTGTGCAGCCCACTGTTTTAATTCTTTAATTCTAATTCGAGAAAGCTCCGGGGTAACATAAATCAGCGCTTCGAGCCCCGAAGCCTGACGTAAAAACGGCGAGGCCTCTGTGTCTGTGTTCAATTCCACATACGCCAGACTCTGATAAATACGCTGAAAATGCTCTTTCGAGGTCCCGGGTTGCTGCAGAAGCTGTCCGGAAGCAGTGACTCCGCAGCCAATCGGCATTTTCATCTGATAGGTATACTCTGCTAAAGAAGCAGCAAATTCCACCGCAGTTTCAAATAATTCAGACGTTATATCAACGGCGTTTTCAAGCAGCAGAAAATAACCCTCTCCTTTTTCGGATTCAAATTCTTTCGTGACAAGCTTTCCGGCCCGGGCCGTTACCTTCCAGTCAATATTTGCCATCCGGTCCCCGGGAGTGTAGTCCCGGACTCCTGCCACATTCACAGATTCATTTTGTATCCGCTGCGACAGCGATACTGCTTCTGAGGAGTTATCTGCCGTTGTATTCCAGTTCGCTAGTTTTCTCATTCTTGGAAGCACCACCACCGAGGAAGAAACTGGAATGTCATAATCCTTCTCCACAAAGCCAAACAGATCACCGGAACGAACACGGAGATAATCGATGGTGTGCTTTCCCCGCCTTCTGCCCCTAATACTGTAGGAATAGGAGGCCTCCCTTTGAAAAAAAGGGAACACCAGGGCTTCAGCGGACGTTTCCCAGTCCCGGACCCCGTACGGCTGATGATCCCGGATCTTTACATATATCAGTGGAAGTGGAATTCTTTTTTTCAATGTAACCCTGACTTCTGTAGAGCCGTTGAATGAAAGCATCTCAGCAGCCAGTCTGCGCTCAGCCTTTAAAGAACGAAGTGGATAAATTAACAATAATAATTGCATTACAGCAAGAGTCGTCACACTGTAAAATAAAAACCAGCTGACAAAGCCTCCCTGGAACATAGCGTAAATAAATAATACAGCTAATGCAGCCACAACAGCTGCCAGCTGCATTACTTTTCTTCCGATTTTTAAAAACCGAGTCATGGGCGTACCGCCGAATCACTGTCCGATGCCGGTACACGGACACTCGATAAAATGTCCCGCACTACAGTTTCTCCGTCTTTATCCGCCATCTGCTGGTCTGTCTGCAGAATTAGACGATGCCCCATAACAAATGGCGCAAGATACTTCACATCATCCGGAGTCACATAGTCTCTTCCTCTCACAAAAGCATATGCCTGCGACACCTTCATCAGCGCAATTGACCCCCTTGGACTTACGCCGAGATAAATATCGCGGTGATTTCTGCTTTCACGCACAATGGAAACAATATAGTGTTTCACTGACTGGTCCACGTGCACGTTTTTCACGAGTTCCTGGGCCTTCAAAACGTCTTCAAGACTCATCACGGAGGAAAGCTCGTCAATCGGATGCGTGAATTCCACGCGCTCGAGCACTTCTATCTCCTGCTCTTCTGTTGGATATCCCAGCCGGAGCTTAAACAGAAAACGATCGAGCTGTGCTTCCGGCAGAGGATACGTCCCCCCGTACTCTACCGGATTCTGTGTGGCCATCACAAAAAATAAACGTTCGAGATTTCTCGTTTCGCCGTCGACTGTCACGCTTTTTTCCTCCAGCGCTTCGAGAAGGGCTGACTGCGTTTTCGGGGAAGTACGGTTGATCTCGTCTGCGAGCAGAACGTTTCCCATTAAGGGACCTGGCCGGAATTCAAACTCCATCGTCCGCTGATTATATATGGAAACACCTGTAACGTCTGACGGGAGGAGGTCCGGGGTGAATTGTATCCGTTTAAAACTCGCGCCAATGGATTTGGCAATTGCCCGCACCATCATCGTCTTTCCCACGCCGGGCACATCTTCAAGCAGGATATGTCCGCGGGCCAGGAGCGCTGTCAGACTCAATTCAATTTCAGCTTTTTTTCCGACCACGACCTGCTGCACGTTTTCGATGACACGCTGCAACGCTTCACGTTCGTTCACCAATATCTTTCTCCCCCTACTTTATATGCTCTCGCTCTCTAAATCATATTAATCTTATCACAATTACCCACCCCTAGAAAGAAAACCGATTATCCCTGATCCCGGTTTTACGGCAGTATTTTCCTTCGCTCCACCGGCGATTTCAGCACAATCGATGTATTAATGTTTCCATAGGAGATCAGGGTATCAACAAGCTCTCTCAGGCTGTCCATCCCTTCCACCGCTGCTTTAATAAAATAGCTCACTTCCCCGGTCACCCGGTGGCATTCCAGCACCCTCGTGTCCTCTGCAATCATTTTTTCAAAACGGGGGATCGTATCCTTCAGCTCGCTCACCTGGATCATCAGAAGCGTATCCCGGCCCACAGCTTCCGGGGAAACCACTGCACTGAAGTGATCAATAATCCCTTTCTCCTGCAGCCTCATCATTCGTTCAGAAACGCTTGGACGGCTTAAATTTAATTTCTTGGATAAATCACTTACCGATATTCTTCCATCCTCCTGAAGTATTTCGAGCATTTCGACATCAATATGATCCATTTAAACGCACTTCACCTTTCTATTTGAATATAAAAAATCAATTATGTATTCATTTTTATTGTTTTTAAAACAATTATCCTTCATATGTATATTCAACCATGGATTATTTTTCCTTATAATAGAAGTATCCTATTGTTGAAGGGGAGACGACCGTTGATAAACATAACCAATATACTACAAGTCCTGGCCGGATGTTTGTTAGCTGCCTTCGGCATTACTCTGCTCCAGCACGCTGATTTAGTCACAGGAGGCACGGCAGGCCTGGCGCTTGGCTTAACGTACGTCCTTCCGCTCTCTTTTTCGGCTGTGTTTTTTATTATTAACCTGCCCTTTTATGTGTTTTCTGTTGTGCATATGGGATGGAAATTCACGCTGAACACAATCGCCGCAGTGTCTCTGCTTTCCGCACTGACAAGTCTGGATTACTTTCTTCCTGCCTTCAGCATCCATCCGGCTGCTGGAGCCATTTTCGGCGGTGTCAGTATAGGAGCTGGCATATCAATTTTATTTATGAACAACACCTCGCTCGGCGGGGCTAACATTCTGGCATTATTTCTTCAGCGCCGGCTCCAGTGGAACCCCGGCAAAGTCAATTTATCCTTTGATATACTGGCCGTGGCTGTGGGGCTCGCTTCTGTCGGCTTAATTGCAGGCGCTTATTCCACACTATCCATTACCGCTACTGCTTTTGTGCTCAGCATAGCTAAAGGAAGAATTGCCGCTTCAAGGCCCATTCCTAAAGCGAAGCCGCATTCCTCACGTCAGGGGGCCCTCATCGAAAAACAATAAATCAAAAGCAGCTTCCCGGGGGAGGCTGCTTTTTCAGCTTTCAGTCAGGCCCTCCGTCAGTGCTGCAGCTGCTTTCTTTTCATCATCAGCAACAGAAGCTTCAAACAGCTTTTCCTGCTGGAGCGGAGTGTACTTCATGTCAAAGCCATGGTGCCAGGCAATTTGGCGGACGAACTCCCGCTGTGTTCTGCCGTTTCCTTCCCGGAATGGATGAATGTGATTCAGGTCATTATAAACCGGGGCAAAGGCTTCGGCGAAAGCTCCTCTGTCTCTGTACGTCAGTTTATTTTTTTCATGGACAGAGTCTCTTAGATGACGCAGACCCCTGTCGATAAACGCAGCAGGCAGAAAGGATGTTCTTCCTTTAGCAAGATCCACCGTCCGAAATTCCCCGGCCCAGGCGTATACATCAGAAAACAGCCGCCGGTGAATACGCCTTATATGCTCTTCATCAAAGGAGCCAAGCACCTTTTTTGCCGTCATCATCTGCTGCAGGCGGTACGTTGTAATAATCTGCTCGATTTTCTCTGCCTTCGCTGATTCCCGAAAATTCATTTTATTTATAAGCACTCCGCTGTCTCCATACGTGTAATAGGATTCGCTCATATTATAAACGCCCTTCCGCTACAGAAGCTGCCACTTCTTTAATCGTCATTTGCCCGTCGCGGAGCTTCCGCACGGCTTCGATATCTTTTTCTGAAAAAACAAAACCTTCTACTTCTGCAGAAACAATCGCGTTCTTAAGCTCCTGTTCTTCGGGCGTGTCCGGGAAATGGTATTTGTCCACTGCGGACGATCCTTGTTTTTCATGCATTGTTTGCCCTCCCCTGCCTGTAATGAAATTATTTTGCTTTCTTCTCGCTTCCTCCCGCCCTCTCCTGCCCTGGGTAAAAGAAAATCCTTGTTTATCGTTTTTTCAGGTGCGCCTTCGTTAGTATCTTTTGGGATACTATACCACTTCAAAGTGGGCACTTCCATGCCTGAGCCTTTTCCTAGTATGATGAACTCTACATGCATCTGCATACTATAATAAAAATTAGAGGAGTGTTTACGCATGACTAATGTAATTGATCCCGCTGTTACTGTCGGGCCTGTGCAGCTCAGGGTGCAGGATATCGGCCGGGCCGCTGCTTATTACGAAAACGTAATCGGCCTCCGGATACTCGAACGCTCATCTTCTGCCGCTGTTCTCGGTGTGCCGTCAGACGAACTTCCCCTCGTCATGCTTCGGGAAGTGGAAGGCTCGATTACTCCCCCGCGCACGTATGCCGGGCTGTATCACTTTGCCGTTCTTCTTCCGGACCGTGCCTCCCTGGGAGCCTTCGCCCGTCATCTGCACAGCATCGGTGAGCGGTTCGGAGCCTCTGATCACAGCGTTAGCGAAGCGCTCTATCTGACGGACCCGGACGGAAACGGCATCGAGGTTTACCGTGACCGCTCCCGGACAGAATGGCACTATGACAGTAACGGGTTCGTCCATATGACGGTGGATCCCCTGCATGAACAACAGCTCCTTCAGGAAGGGAAAAATACACAGTGGCACGGTCTGCCGTCCGAAACTGTGATGGGGCACGTTCATCTTCATGTGCACGATATGAATGAAGCTTATCGTTTTTATGTAGAGGTGCTGGGATTCGACCTGGCCGCTGACCCGCAGAAATTCCCTGCTTTTTTTGTTGCCGCCGGAGGCTATCATCACCATATCGGGCTTAATCCTTGGGCCGGAGCCAAGGCTCCTAAAGCATCCATTCGAAACACCGGCCTTGACATGTATACACTTTTGCTTCCTCCCGGCCAGTCTCTGGAAGCTGTCACTGAAAGGCTGGAGAAAGCGGACTACCCATTTCACCGCGAAGACGATGCCATTTATGTCACTGATCCTTCAGGCATCGTCGTATGCCTTACCGCAAACGCTCCGGTAGCCGCCCTATCCTCTGACCAGATGGCCCGGCTGGCCGAATAAAAATCACTTTTCACCGCCATCCAGGCTTATATAATTATTAACTGATATAACTTTTAAGTATATCCGGCTTCTTCCTTCTTCTGGAAAAGGCCGGGTTTTGTTTATTTACCCTGCTTATACAGGAAAACATGGACAGAAAGAAATTCAACTGATATGATAAATATTGATTGATAATGATTATCACTACTGAATGACTTTTTAATGTTGAAAGAGGATAAAAATGCGTCAACAAACGGAACCTTCCACCTATAAAGACGATATTACTTCACGTCCTGTAACAGCTGTACTAATGTTTATTGCCGGCCTTCCTATACTTGGATTTATTTTTTTGCTTTCAATTTCTGTCGGTGCTGCAGACGTGGAGATTGGTACTGTTTGGAACGCATTGTTTCACTATGACGCTTCCCTGAATGATCATGTCGTGATCCGCGAGCTTCGTCTGCCAAGGGCTATCGCAGATGTTATTGTCGGTGCCTGCTTCGCTGTAGCCGGAGCCATTATGCAGGGAATGACAAGAAATCCACTGGCCGAACCCGGAATTCTCGGCATCAATGCAGGTTCAATTTTCATGGTGGCGGTCTGTTTTGCATTTCTGCCGGGGCTTTCTTATAACCTGTTGATCGTTTTTTCTTTTTTAGGGGCGGCGATCAGCATGGGGCTGATTTTTGGCATTGCTTCGCTTTCACGCATCGGCCTGACGCCTCTTCGCATGGTGCTTGCCGGAGCGGCGATTAATGCTCTGTTCACTGCGTTAAGTGAAGGCATCGCCATTCACTTTGACCTCAGCCAGGATATTGCTTTCTGGTATGCCGGCGGGTTGTCCGGCGTCCGGTGGGAACAGCTGCTGCCAGCCCTACCATGGATGGGTGGAGCGCTTGTATTTGCAGTGGCCCTATCGAGGTCTGTTACTATTTTAAGCCTTGGGGACGATATTGCTTCGGGTCTTGGGCAGCGTGTCGGCGTGATTAAATTACTCTGCACACTGGCCGTTTTGTTTCTCGCCGGCATTGCCGTGTCCATTGCGGGTCCTATCGGCTTTGTCGGCCTCGTTATTCCTCACGTCGTCCGGTTTTTCGTAGGAGTCGACTACCGGGCGATCATTCCGTGCTCTATCGTGGTGGGCGGGATTTTTATGTCGCTTGCCGATATCGGTGCCCGAATTATTAATCCACCGTACGAAACCCCTCTCGGCTCTTTATTCGCGCTTATCGGTGTGCCGTTCTTCTTATACATTGCGCGCCGCGAGAGGAGGGAGCTTTAAATGCATTCTATATTTTCCGGCGAATGGGAACGAAAGCGCCGCAGACGGCGCATTTTCGTATTCAGCTTCCTCGCCGTTCTAATATTTATCGTGCTGCTGTTCAGCATGAATTCCGGTGTCACCCCGCTGGGTCCGTTTGAGGTGTTAAAGACGCTCTTTGGGTTTGGCGATAGTAACCAGAATCTCGTTCTATTTCAGTTCCGTCTTCCCCGGATCGTCATCGCACTTCTTGTCGGAGCGGCTCTTGCCGTTTCAGGATGCGTGCTGCAGGGAATCTCCCGTAACAGTCTGGCCGATCCGGGGATTCTCGGTATTACTACTGGAGCCGGTTTGTTTGTAGTTTTATATATTTCATTTTTCAGCTCGATTGACACCGCTTCTCCTTATTTACTTCCGGTATTCGCGCTTTTCGGCGGTCTGCTCGCTGCAGCATTAATTTACATCCTGGCCTACGACCGGCAGCTCGGACTCGTACCAATGAGAATGATACTGACCGGCATCGCGGTAGCTGCCGGGCTGAATGCACTGATGACCGTCCTTATGCTGCGCCTGCAGCCGGAGCAGTTTGACTTTGTCGCTATATGGCTGGCTGGAAGAATTTACGGGTCCACCTGGCCTTATGTATATTCGTTTCTTCCCTGGTTTATTATATTATCGATTTTCATTTATTACCGGTGGCGCGCTCTTGATACTCTTACGTTTGGCGAACAGATGGCAAAAGGACTTGGCCTTCGGGTAGAAAAGGAACGCCTCATGCTCACCTTCGCCTCGGTGGCTCTTGCAGCATCGGCTGTTTCTGTCAGCGGCGGTATCGGCTTTGTCGGACTGATTGCTCCTCATATTGCACGGAGGCTGATCGGTCCCAATCACGCGCTTGCTCTCCCTGCCTCGGCGCTTCTCGGAGGTCTTCTGCTTTTGTTTGCGGACACACTCGGCCGTACTATCATTCAGCCGTCGGAAATTCATGCGGGAATCGTCGTTGCCGTTATTGGCGCTCCTTACTTCCTGTACCTGCTTGCCAGAAGCAATTTCTAACTTTATCACCCTGAAAGGATGTTTATGCGATGATCGAAACAGATCAACTCCATATTGGTTATGATCAGCAGACAATCGTAAACGATTTAAATATTGAGATTCCTTCTGGTAAAATTACCGCGCTCGTCGGCGCAAATGGTTCCGGAAAGTCTACCATTCTTAAGGCCCTGTCCAGGCTGATGAAGCCTTCGAAGGGCGTCGTTTACTTAAACGGCAGCTCCATTCACAACCAAAAAACAAAAGAGCTCGCCAAACAGATGGCCATTCTTCCCCAAAACCCCGAAGCGCCGCAGGGCTTGACGGTTACGGAGCTTGTAACGTACGGGCGGGCCCCCCATCAGCGCGGTTTTGGTTCCTTAAAAGCCCATGATAAAGAAATGATCGGCTGGGCAATTGAAATCACCGGCATGCGCGCATTCGCCAACCGCCCAATTGATCATTTATCCGGTGGGCAGCGCCAGCGGGCATGGATTGCCATGGCTCTGGCACAGGAAACCGAAACCCTGTTCCTGGATGAGCCTACCACCTTTCTTGATATGGCCCATCAGATGGAAGTGCTGAACATTCTTGAAAAACTGAATGTACAGGAGCACCGGACAATCGTAATGGTCGTGCATGATTTGAATCATGCCAGCCGCTACGCCCACCATATTGTTGCCATCAAACACGGTAATGTTGTAAAGACCGGCACGCCCCACGAAGTGATGGAAGCAGGAATTATCGAAAAAGTGTTTGGCATTAAAAGCGATATTATTAAAGATCCCCGTTCCGGAATGCCGCTCTGTCTGCCTTATAATTTATGCGAGGAACAGGCAGCTTCCCCAATATTTGGGTCCTAAAAAGAGAGCCGGCATAATAATGCACGGCTCTCTTTTGCTATAACCATTTTCTCAGGTGCCATTCATCCCGTATTGTTATTCCGTTTACGCCGACAAGCGGGATCGAAGGCTTATCCTCCCGGGCTCTCCTCGCAGCATCAACATGCACACTCGCCAGTTGAAACCCCCGGCGCCGGTAAAAACGAAGCGCGTATTCATTCTCATTTGTAATAACGACCCTAAGATCCTCTACCCCTGCCTTTTTTAAATACTCCTCTGCATGCATAAGCAGATGGCTCGCATGTCCCTGTTTCTCAATGATGCTGTCCAGAGACACAATTAAACCGATGCGGGCTTCGTATGTATAAGTAATCGCTGCGGCAAGTACACCCTCCTCCTGAACACAGAATCCTTCAAGCTCCGGCAGTACATACGTTTGATTATTAACATGCATCTCATTTGTTTCCCAGCAGGTGGCAAAGAAATCCTTTTTCTTCTGCCAGTCAATTTCTTTCATTGGCTGAATGTTCACAGCGTTTCCCCCTTTTCCCAGTTGCTGGTCAATGTCCATTCCAGCCGTTTGATCCATCGGCGCTGAATAGCCTCCGGAGAACGTTTTACCCGGCCAAGCGCCCGGTAAATCACAGCAAGACTGTAGGCTTTAATATTCTCATCTGTAATATTCATCGTACGAATACTTACGTACGTCTCTAAAAATGCACGACGGAGTTCGCTGTATCTTTCAGGGGCGTGGAATGCTGCGTTCCATAATGCCCAGCTGATGTCTATCATCGGATCGTTCCATCCGGCCCACTCCCAATCGATCAGGACTGCTCTATAGTTTTCATTCAGAATCATATTGTGCGGCCCTGCATCTCCGTGAACAAACGTAATTTCCCCGGTTGTCCGCGCTTCCCAGGCTTCTACAGCCTGCTGATGCATGCCCTGTGGGGGGAGCGTATCTATACCCAGCTGCAAAGGCTCCGCATTCCGGTCATACTCCCGAACCTTGCCTGAACGGCTGTGCACCTCAGAAGCAAGCACGGCAGCAAGCTTTTTATAGGCTTCAAGCCAGAAGGAAGAGTTAAGCGGCAGTTTAGAGACGTTTTCTCCATGATGATAGCTTTGCATAAATGAAAAATAGCCCTCTGATTCCAGACTTCCCGCTGGAGCCGGAAGAAAGGATCCGCCCTGCAGCTTTTCCAGAACTTCATACTCCCTGCGCAGATAGCTGCCGCGGCCTTTCTCAATTTTCAATACAAGCTCTCCCGACGCCTGGGTAACCAAAAAGGTGTGGTGACTGAACCCTCCCGTCAAACGCTCGCTCGCGAATGGGCCAATGATTTTTTCCCATTCTTTTTTTACATCTATCAGCATGTGTCATCTTCCATTCTTTGTGTTCTGCTTTTTTCTTTCCCGTTCAGTCCTTTCCGGAATCTGTTTTTTACCGTCAGAGCAAAAAAAGACCCGGGACAATTCCCGGGCACCGGCTGTTTAACTTCCTACAAGCTTTAATGCTTCTTCGCCCTTAATACTGACGCTCACTTTTCCACTGCTTTTTAATACCCTGGTAATGTTTGCTTTGCCAATCCTTGCGCTGTTCCGCTCTGTATAAAAAATCATGCTGCGCACATCACAGTTGTCATACATTTCTTCAAACAGCTCGATGTGATGAGGGTTTTCCAGCTCTACATACCACACTTCTGCCGGCTCGTAATCATATACAGTTAAAAGTCCTTTATCGAACGTCAATGGTGTTTGTGCGTGTTCAAACTTCAGCCTCGTTAAGCGATACTCTTTCATCGGTAACGCCCCCCTTAATGAGTTCCAAAGACTTCTATTCCGGCTCCAAATTTTATTGTTTCTATACTTTTCCCTATTTTCACACATTTTAAAAGCATTTTAAAGCGCTTACACATTTTTGATCTTTCTGCTCTGGGGCAGAGTAACCGGTACGGGCGCTCGTTCAGCCACCAAAGGTATTTTTATTACTGTTTGCTTCCCAAAAGCCTCAGTTCTCCACTTCCTTTAAAGCTCACACTCACTCCCGAGCTGCTTTCTGTTACTCTCGTGACTTTAGCGAAGCCGATTCTTGCGCTGTGGCCATCAGTAAAAAATACCACTTCTTCTTCTGTATCTTTTTTCTTCCATTCATGTAATAATTCCAACTCAGAAGGCTGTTCAATCTCGGCATACCATATACTGGCTTCATCGTCATAAATGGTCAGTGATCCCCGTGAAATATTGATCGTTTTCGCTGAATGTTCGAGCTTTATTTTTGTGAGACGGAATTCCTGCATGAGGATAGACCCCTTTCTGCGGTTATTTGCGGTATTGTTTCATTTCGTCGTATACAATGGCGGTATACAGGGTATGTGACGTAGTATATTGTTTTTTTAAGCAGTTCATTTTACTTTTTTACATACAATTGCGATAGTTCTCGCTTTTTCTCCGTGGTATGCTGTATCTTTCAGCATTTCTGACACTAAAATTAACAGTTGACGCAGGTGATAATGATGAACCAGCACTTTGAATGGGTGAATATTGCCAAAGGTCTAGGCATAATTCTCGTAGTCCTTGGACACGCCCCTATTGACGATATTCTACGCCAGTATATTTTCGCCTTTCATATGCCTTTGTTCTTTCTTTTATCCGGCGTGACGTTTAAAGGCGGCTATACTGATCTTCGGCCGGTCGATTTCGCCAGAAAAAAAGGCCGCTCACTGCTTTTACCTTATTTCACCTTCTCTATCATTACATATACATTCTGGTTTTTTCTCGAGCGTCCTCTTCTGGGTAAAGATGACGTTGACGCTATTATTCCCGCTCTTGGTATATTTTACTCTGCCGGAGACAACTACCTGCTCACCTACAATCCAGCTATATGGTTTTTAACCTGCCTATTTGTAGTCGAGGTCGGCTTTTACCTGCTGCTCAAATATGTGCCGTGGAACAGTGTGCGCGTTATCAGCATTATTGCTGTCGCTGCGGCAGGATATTTTTCCACCCGCTGGTTTGACTCCATGCTCCCATGGAGTATTCAAGTAGCTACTGTTGCTGTATTGTTTTTCGGACTCGGTTACATGCTAAAGGCCCGGACAAAAATATTCGAACACTCCTTTGGCTGGGTGGCAGCCGCAGCAGCACTCAGCCTTATATATCCGCTCATTCAATTTACGAATCGGATCGACATGCGCTCCGGGGAATACGAGTCTATTCCTATCTTTATTTCCACTTCTCTGCTCGGCATTGCAGGTATATTATTTTTAAGCTTCCGTCTCGAGGGAAAAAGCCGCATCCTCAGTTATTTGGGCCAGAACTCACTGATCATTTTCGCTTTACATTTTATGATTTTTGCCATCATCCGTATCACGCTTCAATACGGCTTCGGTATTGAAGGCAACCCAATGCATATTACTTCTTTATGGGGAATTATGTTTACTGTAGCTACGCTTATCATCAGCGTGCCATTCGTATATTTAATCAAAAACAAAGCTCCATTTCTTATCGGCAAATAATACCCCGGGCTCCTTCTGGACCGAAAACTGTAAACAATCAAATACCTGTGTTAAGATAATACGTATTGGTTCTCACGAAGCAACTTTTAAGGAAGGTCGGTGCATGAAAAGACAAACACCAAAGAGAAAATTACAATACTGGATTTTGAGCCTTTTGGGTCTTTTCGCTGCAGGATTTTCTGCGTTTATTCTTTACACAAGCTGGCACGAGGACCGCCCGGTAATGTCCGTAGTGACAAACCTTGTTGACGGCTCAACCGGCATGGACGGGCCTTACCCGGACAGGCCGGAGTACCAGCTTCCCGAAGAAACTGAGGCCCGTTATGATTACGAAAAAATGACATTAAACGGCATGGACAGCTATGTACTCGATAACGAACAGACCGCAGAAAAGAAAATCATTTATCTGCACGGGGGCGGCTACGTCAGTCAGCCAAACCCGCGTCATTTTCAGTGGCTTGCAGGAGTGCAGAATCAGACTGACAGCACGGTAATGCTCCCTGTTTACCCGAAAGCTCCGCAGCATCAATATGAAGAGGCCTTCGAAAAGCTGGTGCCTCTCTACACGTACACACTTGAGAACACAGAAGCTGAAAATATTGTTATTATGGGAGATTCTGCCGGTGGCGGACTGGCTCTCGCACTTGCCCAGGAGCTAAACCGCCAGGGCATCGAACAGCCGGGAGATATTATCATGCTTTCTCCGTGGCTTGACGTCAGCATGACAAATCCCGGCATTCAGAATTTAACTTCGGTAGATCCTTTTCTTGATTTGGAATGGCTGCTGAATGCCGGAGCTTCCTATGCCGGAGACGCCGATTTGAAAAATCCGATGGTAAGTCCAATTTATGGAGATATGACCGGGCTTGGAGATATGACTTTAATTGTCGGTACCCATGAATTGTTTCTTGCGGATGCCCGGAAGTTTTCTAAGATTACCGACGAGCAAAATATTCCCATCAACTACTATGAGTATTCGGAAATGCCTCATGTGTTTCAGCTCCAGGACACCGATGAAGGCCGCCGGGCCACACAGCAGATAGTTAACATCATTAACGACGATGCAGATGATACCTCCACCACAGATTAAGGTGGAGGTATTTTTGTGGTTAATGATGGGATTTCTTCAATAAAAAAACGCACTCCGGGAGGTGCGTCTGCTTTAAAAATCCAGTTCATCCTTATCACGGAAAAACTTTCCGTTTGGTCCGTCTTCTTCAAGCTGGGCAAGCCACAAAATACCTTTCATTGCTTCAGCCGGCTTTCGCTTAGCTTTTTCTCCGCCCAAATCGGTCTGTACCCATCCCGGGCTGACCGAATTCACTTTTACATCTTTTTTCCGCACTGCTCCGGCGAACAGCCGTGTCAGAGCATTTAATCCATATTTAGAGGATTTATACGCTCCGCCCATCGGGGCATCCATAGTGCCGGAAACTCCGATTTCAGCAGCTATATTTACGATACGTCCATAGCCTGCTTCGAGCATGGAGGGCATAAAGCTCCTCATCATAAAAAACGGTCCGAAATAATTTGTTAATTGAATATCTTCGAACGTCTCTGGTTCAATATCAACGATCGACTGCTTTTGATCCGGAAAAATCCCGGCATTATTTACAAGCACATCGAGTTTTCCGTCCTCGTCCAGAATTTGTTTTTTCACCGCCTCCACCATATCAGGGAGACCGACATCGAGTGAAATAAACTGAACGTCGAGTTCTTCGTCCTGTAACGCTTTTGCTGCTTCCCTGCCTGCATTCTCGTCTCTTGCTCCACGCCATACCTTGAAGCCGCTTTGAGCTAACTGCCGGCAGGCTTCCAGTCCAATACCGCGATTCCCGCCAGTCACCAGGGCGTTCTTTTTCATTATATGCTCCTCCTTCCAGTCTATATGCTCCCCTATACCCGAAGGAAGAGCCGCCTAGTCCGGGAAGCAGAGTAATAAAATAGATATATTTCATGTACGTTAAACCTGAAAACGGGAAGCTGTTTTACATACTTCCCAGGCCATGAGCCGCCCAGGCGAAGAGTCCATTTAAAACAGCAAGCATCAGCAGCAGCCTTGAAAATCTTTGGTTATTCCTCCACTCCCATGCAGCGCCAATAACACCCACGCCGGCGGAAACCATCCAGGCAGAAATGAATATTTTTTCTGCTGGAGCCTGGGGCAGTATAGTATAAAAACCAGTAAGAAAAAGCACCCACTGCGTAGCAAGTATACCTAACGCTGTAATGCTGAACTTTTTTATTTCTCCGTCTATGTGAATCACCGGCCATGAACTTCCAATCATGATCTCCTCCCCACCAGTAAGCTTAGAATAAAAATGCTTCTTCAAGCTTCCAATTCATTAACATATCTTACCATAATGATTTATGTGCATGTGATATGTTTAATAACCAAAGAATATGGCAATATGTGTAGCATATCTTCAAAAAGCCTTAATGGCGGGAATGAATATTTACACTTTCTTCAGAATTTCATATAGGCATCAGTTCAAAAGCTGATCGTCAATTCTGAAACGAAAAGGAACGAATTGCTATCAGCTATCCTGCTTCCGCACTAACTGCATAATTGGCAGCAGTGGCCTGGACAATAACCGGGCCAAAAGCCAGAAAAAGGGTGTGAGCTCTTTTTCTGGCTTTTTGTATTTTTAAGATAAAACAAGTAAGAAAGGACAGACACTAATATGGCCATATTTTTCACACTTCTCTGCGGCGTTTCCTGTTATGGACTGCTGCTTTGGGACCGCCTAAACACAAACAGCCAGAAGAAAAGCGAATAATCAATATCTCTAACATTGTCTGCTGTATTTCAGCTAAAGGAGGGAAAGCATCTATGCTGCGGAGCATTTTCGATTACAAAACAGAAAAAACACTTAAGGAGCTTAACCATTTGGCGGGTGCCCCTGTAGATAGACGACTAAAAAGTAACCAGCCCTTCACTCTTCACCTTACCCCCGCCCAAACAGAACGATTAAAGTCACATATGGCTTTTCTGCATAATGAAAGGCTTGTGTACGTTTCCCTGATGAGAGAGGAGGCCTCTTTAGAAGCTTATTCAAAAGACGAAATTATTCCTGTACGACTCGTGCCACTTCCCGGGCTGTGGAAGCTCAAGGAACGAAGAGAAGCTTAGTATTATTCAACAGCCTATTAAAGAAGCCAGAAGATTAAGTACTGCAGGCTGAGTTTATTTTGTATTTTAATCACTGTGCAGGTAACGGTACAGATCAGCATCGATTTCTTCCTTTAATTGAAGCTTCAACCGCACAACCGGAATTGATTTTCCGTTTTTATCCTGCATGGATGTATCTTCTTCCGTGTGCTTCAGCGGGCATGCTTCGCCCATGTAATAAAACTCACGGCCTTCATCATCGTCTTTTTTCACAAAGATATAAATGCGGTTACCGTGTTTATCTGCATCGATAATTTCCTGCACTTCCCTGGAGGCAGTGGTCCGGTTGCTCCTTGTATACCACTGAAGCTCTTTGCGGCTAATAAACTCATCCTCGTAATTAATATTTGCTTCCACGTCTTCCGGCTTATGGTACGTAATAAAAATAGGGGTCGTGCCGTATTTCGTTTTATAGCCATATATGGTTGAGCTTTCATCGTTTTCCCAGTTCAGCAGCCGGCATACGTCCTTACGGGAATATTTTTGGTACAGCGTAAACGGCGGCCTGCCGTATTGTTCATTCTTCATCTCCGCACAGGAAAGCACGTCTTCCACGAGCACGCTGAACCAGGATGAACCGGCGAGCGCTTCTTTCATCGCAGTGTGCCACATGATGGTTCCTTTCGCCTCTTCAATCAGCGGGGTTCTGCCGTACCTTTTCTGATAAGGATCTGTGAAAAAATCCGTTGTTAAAAGCCTCTTCACTGAGACGGCCGCTGCCTTTGTTCCAGCGTCCCCTGACGCCTGCACAATATGCTCTATTTCTCCCGTGGTAATGCGGCTATGCTTGAGAAGATGCCGAAGTACTTCCACTTCATGCAGGCGTTTTCCGTTAATAAATTCCGCCGAAATGAGATACAGGAGCTGATCCTCAAGCGGAGACAGCCGGGGGACCTCTTCCTTCAATTTGCCCAGAAAACGATGATAGCTTCCATATTTAGAAGTGATCACCTCCGGATCCACGGCATTCTGCTGCAGAAAATCCTTTAAAAGCGGCATCCTTCCGATACGCTGCTTTACATTCGTATAAGATTCCTTCAGCTTTCGCATTTCCTGCAGATTCGTCTGATCGATAGCAGCAAACACCTTCTTTTTGGCCACCTCTTCAAAATTAATAGAGGAAACACCCTGAACAAAGCTATTGGTCTGCATCCTCCGGCGGATATTATCTTTATTGAGCGAACGGTCGCCGGAGAGTGCCACCGGAATCAAATAGTTATTTTTATAATTGCCGATAAAATCCACGACGGTTACGAAATCCTTGGCGGGATCCTTGCGGAGACCTCTCCCAAGCTGCTGGGTAAAGATAATGCTCGACTGCGTCTGCCGGAGCATGACGACCTGGTTGACACCCGGTATATCAATGCCTTCATTGAATATGTCCACAGTAATAATGTATTCAATCACGCCGTTTTCAAGACGGTTCACCTGCTTCCACCGCTCGTCCTGCGAATGGGCACCCGTCAGCACTACGGTATTCCGCCCTTTTTGGTTCATTAGAGCTGACAGCTCTTCTGCCTCCTTGTTCCGGCTGCAGAAAATCAGTCCACGCACCGTCTCCCCAGAATAACCGTAATAATGGATTTTTTCGAGCAGGTGTTCTACACGCTCCTCCGACACAAGCCGGCTCAAATCTGTCGTCTGATCAATCACTTCTCCGTTCTTATCATAATCGGTCACCCCAAAATAATGAAAAGGACAGAGCATTTCTTCTTCAAGCGCTTCCTGCAGCCGTATTTCATAAGCCACCTGATAGTCAAACAGAGCGAAGATATTTACATCATCGCTTCGCTCCGGTGTCGCTGTCATACCAAGTAAAAAGGATGGTTGAAAATAATCGATAACCTTTTGATACGATGCAGCCCCTGCTTTATGTACTTCATCGATTAAAATATAATCAAACGCTTCAGGGTCGAACCTGTGCAGGTGAATATCCCTTGAAATTGTTTGTATTGTTGCAAACACGTAGCGGGCCTCCGTGTCCTGGCCGGCGCCGGTATATAACCCAAAATTCTCTGTGCGGCCGCCGAGAACTTCGGCGAAGTCGTCCTTTGCTTTCCGGAGAATCTGCTCCCGGTGTACGATAAACAGCATCTTTCGGGGCCGGTACTTTCGTACATCGAATGCGGCTAAATACGTTTTTCCGGTACCTGTTGCTGAGATGACGAGCCCCTTTTGCTGCCCGGCTGTTCTCAAGGTCTCCAGTTCCTTCAAAGCTGCCTGCTGCATTTTATTCGGCTGGATTTCCAGTGCTTCCTTCATTGCGTTCCGGTCAATCCAGGCTGGAGAAAGCTCGGCAATCTTCTCCTGGGCCTGCGGGCGATACAGCTGCTGATACTTTTCTATCCATTCCTCTGTCAACGGTATGGCCTGCGACCAGGTATCCTCAAACTGCTCCCGGAAGTGATGAATCACCTCTCCGTTTTCATGAGAATGCAGCTTAATGTTCCATTCGTAGTTCACCTTCAGCGCATGCACCGTCAGGTTCGAGCTCCCTACCATCAGCGAATAGTGGTCGTTATGCTTAAATACATATCCTTTGGAATGGAATCCGTCAATTTCCGCTAAGCGCACTTCCACATTCGTAATTTTCAGCAGCTCCTGAAAGACCTTCGGCTGATTAAACTGCAGAAAGGTGGACGTAAGTATTCTCCCATGCACACCGCGTTCCTTCAGTTCCAGCAGGTGTGTTTTCAGGGTGGCCAGGCCACTTTCCGTAATAAAGGCAACTGAAAAGAAAAAAGATTCACACCGTTGCAATTCATGAACAAGTGTAGCGAGCACCTCCTCATGCTTTTGTTTGTCATTCATCAAAAGCTTTGGTGCATAAGGACTGCGCTCGTAGCTGTTCTGGTCAATAAAGCCGCGGTATAACGATTCCTGTAATTGACGTACTGTATCCATCATCAAGCTCCTGCCTATGTTTGTAATAAAAACTACTGAGTGATTTTATGAATGGCAGGAATATCTGCCGGTGCCCAGTCCAGTTCATACAGATGATTTTTATGTACCCATTTGATGGTACGGTGTTCCGTAAGTGTCGGTTCTTCTCCAGTAAGCCTGCAATAAAATGTTGTTAAGTGCACGATCCCGAAATCGTATTCATGCGTTGTTTCCTCAATTTTGTCTTCAATGCTGATGCCGCATTTCATTTCTTCCCTGATTTCTCTTTGCAGCGCATGCCCCGGCGTTTCCCCTGCTTCAATTTTCCCGCCCGGGAATTCCCATTTCAGCGGGAGAGTTTTCGTCTGTCCGCGCTGAGCGCAAAGAATCCACTCTTTGTCGTAAATGACTGCTCCCACCACATAGATGTCTTTTTTCATTTTACCCCTGCCCTTCTGAATGGAGATGCGTTCTGACTTCTTTTTACCAGCTTACTATACTTTCCATTTTTCAGGCAAAGATGAGTCATAAAAAAACCCCCGGCCCGGAGGCCGAAGGCGTTGACTTAGTCATTGTATTCTTTTTCAAACGTTTTCGTGCTTCTTACTGTATCAATCGGCCGCACAGATGCCTCGATCTGTTCGCGCTGCGGCTCGAGCATCGGCGGCAGAGCAAGATTTTCTCCGAGCGTTTCATATGGTTCGTCTCCCATGAATCCCGGTCCATCCGTCGCAAATTCAAATAAAATCTGCGGTGCCACCTGAGAGTAAAGTGATTCAAAATAATGCCGGTTCACGTATCCTGATGTGCGGAAACGGAAGTCCGCCATCCGCTGAATCCAGGCGTCGAGCTCCTCGCGATCCTTCACCCGGAATGCCGAGTGGTGCACAGTGCCGTAGCCCTGACGCGCCGGCGGAAGAACCGCGTTGTATTCGACGATCACCTGGGCACCGTTTCCTCCTTCTCCGACCTCAAATAAACGAAATGAGCCGTCATGCCCGATTTCTTTAAACATGAGCACGCGCTCCATCATTTCTTTGAAATAGTCAATGTTATCGATACGGACATAAATGGGTCCAAGCCCCGTAATCGCGTACTCGTCTGGAACAGGACCGCTCTTCCACGGCTTACCTGCCGGCACTCCTTCATTGTTTTCATCAGAAACAAGTTCATACTGCTGTTCATCAAAATCAACAAACGGGAGGCGTTTTTTGCCAAAGCGTTCATAAATGCCCTGGTGCTTAATATCCTTTCGGTCAAACCGCTTTTCCCAATATGCCAGAGCCTCATCACTTGGCACCCGGAAAGACGTCCGTGCGATCTCGTTTGTGCCGTGTGTGCCTTTAGGGATACCCGGAAAATCAAAAAAGGTCATGTCGGTGCCGGCATTCCCTTCATCGTCGGCAAAAAACAAATGATACGTCTGAATATCGTCCTGATTGACGGTTTTTTTGATCAGTCTCATACCTAATACGTACGTGAAGAACTCATAATTTTTTTCTGCACTGCTCGTAATAGCTGTTACGTGGTGCAGGCCTCTGATTCCTTCCACCCTGCGTTCCTCCTTTGTTTCAAATGCTTTATTAGATTCCATATAAAAGGGGCGCGTGCGCCCCCCTTTTGACTACTGCTGCTCCATACCTTTTTTCACCCATGAAGCTACTGTCACTGTACGCTTCGCCTGATGCTTGACGGCTTCTTCAATGTCTTCCTGCATGTTACCTTCCTGGTCAACCGTGACACTCGTGCCATAAGGGTTGCCGCCGGAAGCAAACGTGACCGGATCTGTGTAGCCTGGAGAAGCGATGATCGCTCCCCAGTGCATCATCGTCGTATACAGGTTTTTCACCGTAGCTTCCTGTCCGCCGTGCGGGTTCTGGGCGGAGGACATGCCGCTCACTACTTTATTGACCAGCTGGCCGTTCATCCACAGGCCGCCGGTCGTATCAATGAACTGCTTCATCTGCGCCGGCAGGTTGCCAAAACGCGTCGGCATACTGAAAATAAAGGCGTCTGCCCATTCCAGGTCAGCGAGTGTCGCTTCCGGAATATGAGAGGTATCTTCGAGATGCTGCTTCCAGGCCGGGTTTGCATGTACCGCTTCGTCAGGAGCAAGCTCCGGAACACGGACGAGCTTCGCTTCCGCCCCGGCTGCTTCTGCGCCTTCCACGGCCCATTGTCCCATTGTATAGTTTGTGCCTGTTGCGCTGTAATAAATGACTGCTACTTTTACGTTTTCCATTGCTTCATCGCTCCTTGTATTTTGTTTCAAAAAATCAAATAGTCCCACTTTCGTGCACCACCATTTCTTTTATTCCTGCATGCTTTCTGGTATAAGGATGCGTGCTCCATTCACACACGAGAATCAATCAGGTTACAGTACCGAGCGTTTATACCAGGCAGCCGCCTGCTCCACTTCCTCTCTTGTCAGCTGATGGCCACCGTCCTCCCAATGCAGGGTGACCTCAGCACCGGCTGCTTCAAGCATTTTCGCCAGTTCCTCTGTTTCTTCCGGCCGGCAGATCGGGTCATTTTTCCCCGCCCCAATAAACACAGGCAGGCCGGTTAAATCGGGAAGCTGTATGCCGCGGCGTGGCACCATCGGATGAAAAAGAGCTGCCCCTTTCACCGGCTCTTCGTAATGAAAGAGCAGGTTCGCAGCAATATCGGCCCCATTGGAATACCCAACAGCCACCACGTTCTTCCGGTCAAAGGAATGCTCTGCAGAAGCGGTGTCTATAAATTCATAAAGCTCCTCCGTCTGTTTCATTAAATCCTCTTCATCAAACACGCCTTCGGCCAGTCGTTTAAAGAATCTCGGCATGCCATTTTCCGTAATATTTCCTCGCACCCCAAGCACCGAAGCGGAATCATCTATCATTCCTGCCACCGGCAATAGATCGTTTTCCGTTCCTCCTGTCCCGTGAAGAAGCATGAATGTTGGTTTGCTCTGGTCAGTTCCCTGTTGAAAAATGTGTTTCACTGTAATCCTCCTTTATTCTGATGCATGCACCGGTTCCAGTGACGCTTCAATCTGCTCCCGCCTTGGCTCCAGCCAGTCCGGCAGCTTCAATTCCTGTCCCAGCTGTTCGAACGGCTCATCCCGGGTAAATCCCGGGGGATCAGTCGCAATCTCAAACAACAAACCGCCATGCTCCCGGAAATAGATTGCTTTGAAATAATCACGGTCCTTTACTTCCGTAGGCACGTAGCCATGGGCCGTCATATGCTGCTGCCATTCGAGCTGGTCCGCGTCATCCTGAGCCCGGAAGGCTATATGGTGCACAGTACCTGTCCCGAGTTCTCCTCTTGGAACGGGAGCCGTACTGATCTCAATGGTATTACCGACAGAGGCTTCGGTCTGGAAACGCAGATACGTCCCATCCTGTCCCACATACTTCATTCCCATCACCTGCCCGAGAAGATCAGCTGTCTGGTGAGGCGCCCCTGAATTCAGTACCGCCCCGGCAAACCCCTGAATAGCGTAAGCCTCAGGTACCGTTGAAGAACTGTTCCCGTTCAGCGGCCGCTCCGTCAGCTCTAAGCAAAGGCCGTGCGGGTCCTGAAAACGGAGACTGGCTTCGTTATACCTTTCAACGTTTTCTATTTCCACCCCGCAGGCCGTAAGGCGTTCTTTCCAGAAGGCAAGACTCCCCAAAGGCACTGCGAAAACCGTAGTGCCGACCTGGCCGCTGCCGATCCGTCCCTTACGTGCCCGGCCCCAGGGAAAAAACGTCATAATGGTCCCCGGCGAACCTTCCCTGTCACCAAAATACAGATGATACGTGCCGGGATCATCAAAATTCACAGTTTTCTTAACAAGCCTTAAACCAAGGATTTCTAAATAAAAGGCGACATTTTCTTTTGGATTTTCTACGATAGCCGTAATGTGATGAATACCAACGGTTTTTTTCCTCATATTCACCCTCCCTTCACTATTATTTCGAAACCATATATCTTTAATTCAAGATATTAACGCAAAAAAATTTATTTTTCGAGAGAGAGACCTAATTTTTTCAGCAGAGCTATAAATGTTTCTTTTTCCTGGTCATCAAGCACGCTGAACATCTCCTGAATAGCTGCCTGGTGACGGGGGAATATCTCATCCATCAAGGCAGAGCCTTCTTCTGTAATACGTACATTAATAATTCTCCGGTCTTCCGGACACCGTGTCCGGAAAAGATATTTTTTCTTTTCGAGTTTATCAATAACGTAGGTCATGCTTCCACTCGACAGTAGAATTTTTTCTCCGATGCGCTGAATGGCCTGCTCTCCTTTGTGATACAAAAGCTCAAGCACAGCAAATTCGGTAGGGTTCAAACCATGGGCCCGTATATCCTCCCGAATTTTTTCTTCTACTGCATGATTAGCTCTTGATAACACGACTAATGATTTTAAAGCGAGGTCCTGCCCGCTTATAGGGTTACTCATGCTCATCATATCCTTAATTCAATTATCTTTAATTAAAGATAATATTACACGCTGTTTTTTCATGTGTCAAGAAGGAGGAGAATATTTTAAGAAAAAGCTTTTACATTTAAGGACCAGCATAGCTTTGCTGATTAAAAAACGACCTTAGTTGTAATCATTTTTCCTTTTAAACAAATAAAACCGGCTGAAAAAGCCAGCCGGTTTATTCATTTTCTCCTTTTTCAAGCGTACCATCTAAATTAAAAACAACTCCACGCTGCTCTATCGTTGTTTGTCCCATTTCAAATAGTACTGTTCCAGCCTGCGGTGTAAGCCGGTCCTTCGTTTCGTAATTCACGTGTACGGCCCGTTCGTTATTTTTTTCCACGAAATTGATTGTGTACTGAATGTTATGACCGTCGCTGCTTTTCGTAGTGTGTGTGCCTTTTTCTGGTTTGAACGTAATTTCGGTCATTGGAAAACCTCCCTTTTCTTACGGTCTGATTCTCTTTACCCGTACAGGGCTTACGTTCAACCTTTTATTACGAAGCGATTTTCAATTTCTGACCAATACTGAGCACACCAGTATTGGAGATGCTATTATCCGCCGCAATTTTTTGGACAGTAGTATTGTATCTTCCCGCGATGCTGTACAACGTATCACCTGACTTTACGGTGTACGTAGTAGATGAGGCTGGCGGAGAGACTGTGCCTTTACCCGGGATTTTCAATACCTGACCGACCCGGATGACGTTCGAGCTCGTCGGGATGCCGTTCGCTTTTTTCAGCTCTGTCACGCTCACATCGTTGCGGTTTGCGATGCTGTACAGCGTGTCACCCGATTTCACGGTATAAGAAGCTCCTCCGGCCGATGGCGAACCCTGGATTTGCAGAAGCTCAGAGACCGTTACAAATTTGTATCCCTGCGCTTTCAGCTTGGTAATCATTTCCGGCAGTGCGGCTGGCGTGCCAGGGGCTCCTGCCCCGGTATGCATTAATACGATAGAACCCGGTTCAATATTATTCACTACTTTATTCAGCACCTGCGTTTTTGAAAGTCCTCTCCAGTCAATGGTATCGATATTCCAGTGCAGAGTATGCGTATAGCCTGCATCTCCCACTGTTTTAAGCACAGTGGAGTTGGTGGCGCCAAATGGAGCCCGGAAGATTGGCTTGGTTGATTTGCCGGTAGTGCTTTTTACAAGGGCTTCAGTATCTGCTAACTCCTTTTTCATTTTCGTAGTGGAAATGGTAGTGAAATCAGGATGGGAATATGAATGATTACCGAGCTGGTGCCCGGCAGCTGCGATATTTCGAATAGACTGCGGGTGATCCTTCGTACCAGAACCAGTTAAGAAAAACGTAGCTTTTACATTGTGGGTCGACAGTGTCTGAAGAATTTTGGAAATGTTCATACCGTCCGCGCCGTCATCAAAAGTAAGCGCCACCACCTTGCTCGAAGTGTTGCCCTTCACTACATACTTTGAAGTCGCAGCGTCCGCCTGAACCGGGAACGAGAAACAGGTAACAAGCAAAAATACTAGAATGACAGCGGCTTTAAACCACTTCATAACCATCCTGCTCACCCCATTTTTTAGTTATGCCGGTCAGCCGGCATATGTATGAGTGAACAAACATTCATTATTTCTTTTATTATACTGCAAATACAGTAATAAGTACCGTGCTTTAAGAACTATATTTTATACATATAAAGTACATTTTTTTAGAAATATCTCTTAAATTTAGAAATATAAGCAAAAAAAGCCTGGCGTACCAGGCTTTTTCTAAGTCATTACTATTTACACAGACGGGTAACCCTCTGGATTATTGTTAATCCAGCGCCAGGAATCCTCACACATATCCTCGACTCCTTTTTGAGCGGTCCATCCCAATTCATCACGTGCCTTGGCCGGGTCGGCATAACAGACAGCAATATCCCCCGGACGCCGGTCCCTTATTTCATACGGCACGTCCTTTCCGGAAGCTTTTTCGAAGGCCTCCACCAATTCCAGTACACTGTAGCCCTGGCCGGTGCCAAGGTTAAACTCTCCAATACCCGGCCCTTCCATCGATTTATGCAGGGCGCTTAAATGACCCTTCGCAAGGTCTACAACGTGAATGTAGTCCCGCACTCCTGTGCCGTCTTTTGTCGGATAATCATCGCCGAATACATTCAGCTGCGGGAGCTTCCCTACCGCCACCTGCGTTATATAGGGCATCAGGTTGTTCGGGATACCGTTTGGAGACTCTCCAATGCGTCCACTTGGGTGTGCGCCAATAGGATTAAAATACCGTAGAATGGAAATACTCCATTCGTGATCGGACACGTAAAGATCCCGGAGAATATCTTCAATCATCAGTTTTGAATTGCCATAGGGGTTCGTTGCCTGCAGCTCAAAGTCCTCCGTAATTGGATTTGTTTTCGGTGTGCCGTACACGGTAGCCGAAGAGGAAAAAATCATCTTTTTGACATCATATTTTTTCATTGCTTCCAAAAGAATAATACTGCCTGTAATATTGTTATGATAGTATTTGAGCGGAACTTCCACAGACTCTCCGACTGCCTTTAGCCCTGCCAGATGAATGACTGCTTCAATATTAAATTTTTCAAATATGCTCTCCATTCCTTCGCGGTCCAGCAGATCCACATCGAAATATTCAAGATTTTTTCCTGTGATTTCCTCCACCCGTTCCAGGGAAACAGAGCGACTGTTGGAAAAATTATCAATAACTATTACTTCGTGACCTTCCTCCAATAGTTCTACACAAATATGGCTTCCTATATACCCCGCACCGCCGGTTACTAGAATCATCGCTGATCTCCCCCAAAATTTGGTTATTTATTATTTTCAAACTACATCATTTTCTTTCTAATAACAATACTATTATCTGTAAAACTCTTTACTGCTTGGTTTTTCTGCTCTATTCCCAGACATTATACCCGCGCGGGGAATGAAAATGGCAGAACCCTTTAGATTCTGCGTACTGCCGGCTTTCTTTCTCTTCACGCCCCGAGACCGTCAGTACCTGAATTTTGTGTTTTTTCCGCAGCTTTTTTAATTCGGCAATTTTCTGCTGCGCCCATTCATCCCCTGCAATTGCTGAATACTCGAATCCTTCCCACATAATACCGTTTACGTACGGATACGTAGTGGTTCTGAGTGTGTCAAAACCCCAGTTCTGAATAATGGCCAGCTGTGAATGCTTTTCTTTAATACTCCGCATAAATGAAGCCATTGCCGCGCGCTGTTCCCGCAGTATTTCAGATTCGTTTTCATGCTCGTCATCAATGTTTCCCACCGTGTCTAAAAATACACCGTCAAACCCTTTGCCGTGAACCTGCTTTGTGACTTCATTCAAAAGGACCTGCCGGTAATGCTCCTCGTCCATGTTCATAAGGTAGGAATCCCACTGTTTATAATATACACGGCTTCCGAGACGGTGAAAAAAATCTTTTTCCTCCATCTGTGTATACAAAGCCTCATTCCAACGGTCCGCTTCCATTGCATTAATATAACCGTAAACTTTCGTTCCCGCCCGTTGAATGGTCTTCACCTGCTGTCTGGAATAATAAACCGGTTCAATGATTACCACATCATAATTTTTCATTTCCCTGAGTATGTTTTTATTTGGGGAATCGTAAAAAATTTTGTAATTTTTCATTTTCGCCAGCGGGAAAGTGCCGTGAGAAGCGGTTTTTGCTTTCATTAGAAAAGGCTCATAAAAAAATAGTGAAAAATTTGTAACAAAAATCATTTTTTGTGAGATAATACCCATAACGCTCCTCCTTATAGATAATAAATAAGCTTTGAAGCACAGAATTAGGACCGGTCCTTTTTAAGTGCAGGGATTTATGAACCATGTCATTGCGCCCTCATTGTCACGTTTTCAATTTTTTTGTAAGTATAAAGTTTCATTAACCTTACTCTGATGGTGCGGCAATAGCAATACGGTACATAAATCTAATATAACTTTTTGAAGAGGTGATGGGATGATTTACACGCAGAAAAATGTGTGGAGAAAAGTTGTGGAGCTGCTCGTTGTCGTTCTTGTACTGGGGATCATCGACCAGGTATTCCAGCTGGGAATGCTTGATTGGACACTTAATCCATTTTTGTTTGTTGTTTTGTTTTTCTCTCTGCGATACGGCATTAATATTGCCATCCTGAGTTTTTTCACTATCCTTGTGTATCACGTTATTGCCACATTTACAGCAGGGGATGATCTGTTCCTTCTGTTTTATGACACCGGAGACTACCTTTATTTATTGTTTTCCCTGCTTCTCGCTGTTATATGCGGCCTCTACAGCTCGTCCTACCGGGAACGCTATGAAAGCCTTACGTATACCCAGGATGAATTGAAGGATGATAATAAAGAACTGACCAGAACCATTAAAGAACTCGAGGATTCCCAACGGGTTATGCAGGAAAAAGTACTGGACTCCGAGCATACTCTTGCCCAGATTTACCAGGTCGGCATTAAGCTGGACCAGCCAACGCCGGAGCTTGTGCGAAATGAGGCGATCGCAATTATCGCAGATTTATTTAAAGCTAATGACATTGCAATTTATCACGTAGATTCGTCGAAAAGATCTCTTCGGCTGAGAGTGCGCCAGGGAAGCTCGCAGACACTGCCGCAAACCGTATTTTTAAGCGAAGAAGCATCCTTTTACCAGCGTTTGTTTACGGAAAAGGCAATCACGCTGCGAAACGTCAAAGACGAAAAAAATGCCCCGGTAATTGCAGGGCCTATCGTTTATAACGAAGAAATCCAGGAAGTACTGATTATCGATCAGCTCGATTTCTCCCGTCTTACTACTCATGAAATCCAAATCATGTCCTTTGTGCTCGACTGGATTTCCAACCGTATTGAAAAAGCACGTGAATGGCAGGCCAAGGATGAAGAGAAGCAAATGCTTCCCGGAACAAATGTCTACTATAAAGATACCTTCGATGCTCATGTGGCCCAGCAGGACGTGCGCCAGGAAGAATACGGTGTTCCCTACAGCACAGTAGCCATTCAGTTTGACCGCTTTGAGGGAATGTCTGTTGCTGAAGCTGAAGTTATTTTGCGGACCTACCTGCGTGAAATAGATGTTATCGGCTTTGATGCCAGACAGAGTATTCTCTACTTCCTCCTGCCCGGCACCGATGCCGAAAACGCCCAGGTGGTCGAAAAACGAATTAAAAAAGCCTTAAAAGAAAAAGGAGGCACTCATGCTGGGTAATCTTATACAGCCAACGATACTCGTTATTCTTTTTTACATCGTTCATGCCTGTATTTTATTTGCTGCGGCGAAGGCCGCGAAAAAAAGAATGCATCCGGAGCAATACGGAGCTGTTATCTGGATCGTGCTGATCAGCTGCTTTCTTCCCCTGATCGGGGAAGCTTTTGGTCTCCTTGCCTGGTGGGCTTCGAGACGGGTAGATTCAAACAAAATTGTCTCTGACTATACAGAATATGTGAAGTTTCAGCCGATTAACCTGGAGCATCTGCGTTATGAAGCCAAAGATAATAAAAACCTCACGCCCTTGACGGAGGCATTTACAAATGAAAATCAGCCGGACCGTAAAAGCTTAATGCTGAAGCTGATTAACTCCAACATCTCGGACAAGGGAAAGTATTTGAACCTCGGACTCAACAATGATGATTCGGAAACCGTTCATTACGCTGCCACAACAATGAACCTGCTTGTCGACCGCTATGAAAAAAGTCTTGATACAGCAAAAAACGAGCATGAGCAATTTCATAGCGAAGAAACTCTCAGCAGATTGATTGACGTGTACCGGGGCTATCTCGACAGCCGCCTGCTTGACGATCATTCTCAGGAGCACCTCCGCTACGTCTTTCTCCAATTCCTAGAGCAGGCAGCTAAAGATTTTCCGGATTATATGGAGGTCTTTAACCAGCTTGGAGATATTTATCTGCAGCTTCATTCCCCAACACAGGCCGTCAACACATATATGTATATGCTTCAGGCATTTCCGCATGAAGCCGACGGTTATTTAAACCTGATTGAATACTACTATAATCAAAAAGACTGGACAGAAATAGAGCATGTCCTTTCCCAAATGCATGAAAACGTTGCTGCTGAAAAGATACCGGAAAAACGTCAGTATGTCGTCCGGCAGATGGGAGGGGCCGTTTGATGAGAAAGCAGATGATGAAGTCAACGATCGGGCTCTTTGTTGTGATTATAAGTATCCTTCTTGTTCTCCAGTTTATCAGGCTCGAGCGTTTTCAGCTGTGGCTTCCGCACCTGGCCTCAAATACCGCGGAGGAGACGGAAACAATGAATGCAGGCAATGAGGAAACGGCGGGAGAAGAAATGAATGTCTACGTGCACAAAAACGACAGCGACCTCTCTAAAAATACATTAAATAACTTTGAGTACGCTCTCGATTATGCCAAGGTACCTTATACCGAAATTTCTCAGGATGAAATTGCAGACCTTGAGCCTTCTCCTTATAATGTGCTTGTACTTGCCGGCGAACACGGAGAAGAATGGCCATTTGAAGAGATAGAGTCATTTGTCGAAGGGGGCGGACGGCTTTATATTGGTGCCCGCTTTATTGACACAAGATACAATGAAATGCTTGGTATCGATGACGTAAATGATTTCAGCAACCGCCAGGGACTGACATTTGAGCAGGAGCTTTTTCCAGGGTATACCGATCTTGATAGTGATTCCCCTCTCTTTTCCCACAGCATCGCCAATATAACATTGCGTGAAGAAGCGGAGCCTTATTTATCGGTCGAAGGTGACCCGTTAATGTGGGCGAATGAGTACGGCGAAGGGAAGACGCTTTTTTGGAACACTACTGCCATGGAGATGAAAAATGCCCGCGGCATGCTGCTCCAGTCGCTATCTATTCTTCCGCCTGCTTTTGCAAGCAGTCAGGCCGATATTAAGATGACCCATATTGATGACTTCCCCGCGCCCGCACCGTCAGAGGAAGATGAACAAATTGCCAATCAATACGGCATGTCTGTGGAAGACTTTTACGCCGATATCTGGTGGGAGGATATGAAGCAAATTGGCATGGATCATGACCTTACGTATACCGGGTTAATTATCGGAACGTATCAGGATACCATGGACCTCACAGCCGAAGAGCTTATTGAGAGTGACCGCTTTCCCCTTCTTTTCTTTGGCAGAAATGTTTACCGCCATGACGGGGAGATCGGGCTTCACGGGTACAATCACCAGCCGCTTGTAACCGAAGACGAACCAATGGATCCCGAGCTTTTATACCGTCCGTGGGAGAGTAAGGCACAAATGAAGGAATCACTGACGCGGGTGGAGGAAGTCTTTCAGCATTACTATCCTGAAGAGGAATTTAAAACGTACGTGCCGCCCTCCAACGTATTAAACAGAACTGGGATTGAAGCAATCCACGAAGCACTCCCAAGCATCAACACGATTGCTTCTCTTTATACCGGCGAAGGCGAAGGAAGCTTTATTCAGGAATTTGAAGAAGATGAAAAATATCCATCGATTTACCATTTTCCACGCGTCTCCAGCGGATATTGGGAAAATGCTGACTCTCAGTTTATTCAGGCAGATGCAATTGCAAACTTCGGGGTATTCTCTCACTTTATTCACCCGGATGATGTGCTTGACCCGGATCGTGCCTACGGGGAAGGCTGGGAGGATATGAAAGCCCAATTTGAAGATATGGCTGTTTTTGTCGAAGACACTTATCCACATCTCGACAGCATGACCCAGGCACAGGCAACAGAACGGATGAAAAGCTATCAGCAGTCAAGCATTGACGTTACGTACCAGGAGGATCGGATTATGATTCAGGGTGAGAATCTGCTTGAGCCTTCCACCATGATGCTTCGTGTTGAAAAAGGCACCTCCATTGAAACAGGGAGCTTTGACTTTGGCTCCATTGAAGCCTACGGCGATTCCGGGACCCTGTATCGTCTCACCCTCGAAGAACCGCAGGCTGAAATTCCATTAAAGGATGATGCGTCATGAGAATAGGCATGGTTGTAGAAGGAAGCTATCCGTACGTCAGCGGCGGGGTGGCCAGCTGGGTACAGATGCTCGTAAAACAGATGCCCGAGCATGAATTCGTCATCATCGCTATTACTCCGGAGCCGATCTTTCCGGAGGATTACCGCTATGAGCTGCCGGCCAATATTTCGCAGGTTCTGAATCTTCCTCTTAATATGCAGCAGCCGAGGCGCCAGCGGAATTTTCATTTAACGCCGGAGGACGAAGAAGCAATTACCGAATGGATGATGTTTGATTCCGTCCGTTCGGACGCTCTTCTCGCTCTCGGACAAAAGCTCGGGGGCACAGAGAACTTTTTCTCCAGCGGCCTGTTCTGGGAAATTGTGCAGCAGAGCTACGAAAAGGAACAGCAGTCCGGTTCGTTTATCGACTATTTCTGGATGTGGCGTGGCATGTTTGCGCCCGTAATCGAACTGCTTCAATTTTCATTTCCGGAGCTTGATATTGTGCATTCAGCCTCGACAGGCTATGCCGGCATGGTAGCTGCAGCTATTAAAAAACAGCAGGAAATTCCCTATCTTCTGACCGAGCATGGCATTTATTCCCGGGAGCGCGAGGAAGAAATTCTTCAGGCTGACTGGATCCCGGATTACTACAAACAGCGCTGGATCACGTTTTTCCACCATCTTTCCCGACAGGCATACAAAGAGGCGGATGATGTAATCACCCTGTTTGCCCGCAACGGCGAATTGCAGGAGGATATTGGGGCTGATCCGGCTAAGATTGAAATCATTCCAAATGGAATTGACTACTCCCGCTTATCGCTTGTAGAAAAAGATAAGCATCATCGATCCTACGTTCATATCGGAGCCATCGTGCGCGTTGTTCCTATTAAAGACATCAAGACGATGATTCATGCCGGTAACATCTTAAAAAGCCGGTCTGTTCCTTTTAAACTCACTATTATGGGGCCTCTGGATGAAGATCTCGAGTATGCCGGGGAGTGCCGGCGTCTCGTTGACCAGCTTGGACTCCAGGACCACGTTTTTCTAGTCGGAAAAGTAAACATTACCGATTACCTGCCAACCTTTGATGTATGTCTGCTGACAAGTATTTCTGAAGGACAGCCACTGGCCGTTCTTGAAGGCATGGCAGCAGGCCTCCCGTTTATCGCTACAAATGTAGGCTCCTGCTCCGAGCTGATTCACGGCCGGGAAGGCGATCCATACGGCCCGGCCGGCTTTGTTGTTCCTCCGGTGAATCCCGATCAGGTCGCCCAGCGATGTGAATGGATTTATCAGCACCCGGAAGAGGCCGAAAAGTTCGGCCGCAACGGGCAGAACCGGGTCGAAGCGTATTACCAGATTCATCAGTTTATTCAGGAGTACACAGAACGTTATCACCAAAGGGGGCTCGAATATGGCCGGCATAGGGTTTAAACTCCAGCAGTTGTTTCAGGAAGATTATTTTTCCTCCAGGATGAAAGCCTATGCTTTTGCCGGTCTCGTCACCGCAGGACCATGGATTGTCGTTATCGCCACGATTGCGATGATCCAATGGTTTTCCATGGTTTTTCTGCCTGTGACGCTGCAGGAAAGGGAGCTTTTCAACTTATCGATTTCCTATTCGTTTATATTTTCCCAGGTGCTGTTTGGTATCCAGCAGCTGGTAGTTACGCGGTATGTCGCGGATCTGTTTTATGAGAAAAAGACAAATAAAGTCTTTCCAACCTTTCTCGGAATGACAAAAGCGACTCTGCTTCTCGCGGTTACTGCCTGGCTCATCTTTATATGGATCAGCTCTCTTCCATTTTTGTATGAGCTTTTGCTCCTCGTGTTGTTTGTAACCATTAACTTAATCTGGGTGCTGTTTTTGTTCTTAAGTGCCGCAAAGTTTTATCAGGCGGTCGCCTACAGCTTTTTGTCCGGAGCAGTAATTGCGGTGGGCATGGTATTTCTCCTTGGCCGCTCTGCAGAAGCTTTTACGTTCATTCCGCACGCTACAAGCTTTATGCTTGTACTCGGATTTACGAGCGGCATGGTTATCACCTTGTTTGGGCTGCTGTTTTCGATGCTGATCACGTTTCCTCTTCATACATCTGACAGCCAGTTTCAATACATCAGCTATTTCGACAAATACCCGACCTTGTTCTGGACCGGATTTTTGTACAATGTCGGTATCTGGGTGTGTAACTGGATTATCTGGTTCGGGGAAGGAAGATCAATTCTTCTCGACTCGTTCGTCTATAACCGGGTGTATGATACCGCGATCTTCTGGTCGTATCTGACTATTATTCCTACCCTGATTATCTTTGTCGTATCGGTGGAGACCCGCTTTTACGAGCGGTATCGTTCATTTTACGGCTATATCAACCAGGGAGGGACGCTTCAGCAGATAAAAACGTCGAAGGAATCTATGCAGTACGTCTTAAAGCAGGAGCTTGAACGGCTCGTTCGCAGCCAGGGCCTGATTTCGATTGTGATCATTTTATCGATTGGCTACGTTACTACGTTTGTCCCTATCGAGGATGACATCATTTCGATTTTCCGTTTTACGACGGTCGGGGCGTTTTCAAACGCGATGGTTCTTGTGCTGACGCTGATCCTTCTCTATTTTGAAGACCGTCGTGGTGCGATGATTACTTCCATCCTGTTTTTCTCTTTAAATGCGGTGCTTACCTTCCTGCTGCTTCCTTTTGGATTTAACGGCTACGGATTAAGCTTTGCTCTCGGATCGAGCGGAGCACTGCTGTTTGCTCTGCTCCGTCTCACGTACTTTATTGAAAAAGTTGATTACTTTGCTTTTTGCAACCCGAATAATCTTGAACGTCCAAATCCTCCGACCTTATTTACTAAATTGAGTCAGTGGATGAACAAACGCACTATCCTTTAAAAGCATAAGAAAGGCCGGACAGATAAACTGCTATCCGTCCGGCCTTATTTTTATTCAATAACATCACGTGCGGGTGAGTTCCGGGACAATTCAAAGTTGTAATTAGAGGCGTTTTTATACTGCGGATTCACATAACGGGAATCGTTATCACTGCCAATCAGGGACTGAAATTCATTAAGCGTCGAGGCCTGCTCGTTTTCCCAGATCCAGATGCCTTCCTTGCCCTTCTCCCGGTGATACACATTGTGGTCAAATTCGTTATCCGTATTATCTTCAAAGTAATTAGCCACAAACACCCGGGAGCTTCCTGCTGTTAATATATTGTTTTCAATCCTGTTGTTTTCAGTATCATTCTGCAGCAGCAACTGTCCTCCGTCCAAATCGTTTGTATCATTACGGTATATAATGTTTTCTGTAATCGTACTGTCTTTCGTCCCGCCTCTTTTTTCGTCATACCCGCCGATGGAGATACCGGTAAAATTGTTTTCATAGACGGTGTTTCCGGTAATCCGGATATTTTCCGCCTGTTCCCCGTCCTGCTCCGAGGTTGCTTCAATACCCAGGTCATTCCTGTATACCGTATTGTTCTGAATATCAATGTCGCTGCCGCCGTCTACATAGATGCCCCCCGCGGCATAAACATCCCCCTCGCCATACGCAGGATTACCATACGAAGAGTTGTCGTAGACGGTATTGTTTTCCACTATTCCATTCCGTGTGTAATCAAGATCCGGGTCGTCTCCAATATCCTCGTAGCCGATCATATCAATTCCAATGTTATCGTTATGGCGTACTGTATTCGAAGCAATCGTAAAATCTTCTACATTTCCATTTAACACGACCGCTTCGCTTGATCCGAGTATAAGATTTTCCACCGTATTGTTAATAATTTCGACATTGGTTATTGATTCCCGGCCGTATACTGCAATACCGTGAGCGTTCCCACTGTCTGCGTTTGTTTCGATACCGCGGATATGATTGTTATCGAGCGTAATTCCTTCGGCGCTGTCATGAACGAAAATACCTACTGGTGTTTCGTTGCTAATTTCTGTCGATAAATTCTGGATGGTGAATCCACGAATGGTGATATGATTCTGGTTTTCTATGCGGATCATTGCTGTTATACCTGCTTCATCTTCCATTTCTTCCCCGCTTAAAATTACTTCCTCGTCTTCATATGCTTCAAACGTAACCGGATTCAAGGCGCTGCCGCTTTGTGATACCTCCAGCGGTTCTTCGTACGTGCCCCCTCTGACATATACGATTGTTCCAGGCTCCGCCTGTTCAGAAGCTGCGTTCAACGTCTGCAGCGGGGCCGATCTGCTGCCGTCATTACTGTCGTCCCCGTCCGTCGCTACATAAAGACAGGAGCTCACGGCTGCCTGGGTGCATTCCGAAAAGATTAATACTCCGGCTGTAATGCCTCCTGCAATAAGAAGCGTCAGGGCGATCCATAGTTTTTTCATTTAATCTGCTCACTTTTTGTCGAAGTTACCCTGAATGTTCTGCACAGGGATGATACTGTTATTTATTATACGTCATAACAAGAGGTAAGTCCTACTCCCTGCCTGAATTTTATTTTTTACAGGAACGGCCCCTCTATCTTTATTTATTATACTCCCTTTTTTCATTCTGGACCGCTTTTAATAAAAGAACTCTCCAGCTTTTTAAGCTGAAGAGCTATTATTAGGTTTCCACCACTTCGTGTATTGTGGTACGATTCCGCCCTTTTTGCTTCGCATTATATAACGCCCGGTCCGCCTGATTAATTACCTCTTCAATGTCTTTGCCTTCTTCCCATTTCGCTATTCCGATCGAGACTGTTACCAGAACTAATTCCCCGCAGTGGTGCAGGACATTGATATTCATCTCCTCCTTCACAGTCTCCGCCAGCCTTTCCGCCTCTTGTGCACCTGAAACTTCTGCCGCTGCCAAAAATTCTTCCCCGCCCCATCGTGAAACAAAATCTTTATTCTTCAGATTTGCAGCAATAACCTCCGAAACATGCATGATAGCTGCGTCTCCAACCGCATGCCCGTATTGGTCATTAATCGCTTTAAAATAGTCGATATCAATCATCATAATATAGAAGGGAGTATTCATTTCCATTTTTTCAGACATAAGTTCATACCTTTTCCGTCTTGTAAAAAGCCCTGTGAGTGCATCCGTTGCGGCCATATGTTCAAGCTGCCGGTTCATTTGATGAAGGTTCTGTATCATTTGATCGAAATTATTACGAAAAATCGATCCGAGCAGCGCTATAATGCAAAGCGCCCCTATCATATTCGCTTCGGGAAAAACAAAAGCCGCAATATCATTTTCCAGAGGGGGTATGTTTACAGTCAGTCTATAAACCCCCATATATAAAATTATAATAATTACAAAAGCCGTCGCCTTCACCCTGCGGATTTGAGGAAAAAAGAACAGTACATAGGCAGTAACAATCATATAGTAATGAAATCCCGTCTCCCATCCAAGCACTATCGTCGCAACCGCAGCATGAGCCATGATCTCTGTAAGCACAAGGAAAAAGCACGTTACATATTTCCTTTTTTTCATCAAATAGTAGGCTATCACATATACAAGGCAGCTAATCACATTCACAGCAGCCATCGTTTCGAATTGCAGCCACCAAAACCCTGCGAGCCAAACCATATGAATGATAAAGGCAATGTCTACACCGTACTTGATTGTCGTATGGTATAACTGCACTTCTTTATCTTGTCCACTCATACGCCAGCCCTCCCTCAACCGCAAAACTTGCGACGGCACAGTTTTTGTCCAGTAATAAAAAATATAGTTAGTTTTTACTCTTCAAATATATAGTTCTTTAGTCTTGCTTTATCATCATTATTACCCTCTTGTCTTCAAATTCATTCATTTATTATGAAAATTTTTCAGACTCAGCCATATAAAAAAACGCTTTTTCAAAAGGCTTGCTTTTAGGCTCCTGCTATATGTAAAAAAATGCCGGCTTTTCCGCCGGCACCGTTGGTTTTTCTTTATGCGAAGCTTTCCTTCAGCCATTCAAGAAAGAGCTCGTAATCCTCTTCCACCCGCTTTTTGTAAAATCTTGACCATGTAACCATTTCCTCAATAAAAATTTCTTCGTCATCTCCAATGGCTTTTAATATTTCATTCTCGCTGTGATAATCAAGCAGTCCCTGAGCAATATCAACATCCGCCCGGGCATGAACCTTTGCTGATATTTTCCCCATTGTTTTCACCGTTCGGTGCATTCGTTTCGGCTTTTCCAAATGCTTGCTTTTTAAATCTTTGTCGTACGGGGACCGCTCCCGCACGTAGTAGTCGCGGTGTTGAAGCGTAAAGTAGCCTAAATAAGGGTCAGCCAGATGATGCATCGCCCGCTGGGTTTTGATCACCCGCTTGCCCTGATGCTTATTTGTCGTCCAAAACATTTCTTCATAGGGAAAAAAGTAAGCCGGGATCGGTGTCCGCGCTTCCTTTGCTTCCAGAATAATGTGATCCTCTCCGCCTTCAATTAAAATGTAAAAACGCTTCAGGCCGGTGGAGCCAATGCCGGCTCCTGTCTTTTTTACTATGTCCTTGATTTCATAATGTTCCTCGCTCTGGTAGCTTTCCTCTGCTAGGCTGCCCAAATACTGATCCCAGATTTTTATTATTTCCCGGTACTCATTGTCAGTCACTGAATCGAGTTTTGATTTTTCCCTCTCAAATATATGGTCGCCGCTCTCATTAACGAAAGTCTGCTTGTCGAGCTCGTGGGTAGCTTTTCGGTCCTCAAGCTTTTCGAGCGTTTTTTTGATCGGCTGCTTTGTATTTTTGGAAGTGAACTGCGTTTCGACCGGATCCTCTTTGCCTTTTTTGAATTTTTTCAGGCGCTTATAGTACGCATTTAAATACGTCCTCACGAAAGCATCCCGCTCCTCATCATTAAATCCCTGCTGCAGCGCAAACAATCGGATGCTTACCACCATTCGGAGTACGTCGTACAGATAAGAACCAAGATAGCCTTCGTCAAAATCATCTACATCAAAAACAATTTCTCCGTTCTCATTCTGAAAGCTGCTGAAGTTCTCCATATGCATATCGCCCATAATCCAGGTCGGCCTGTCTTCTGGTGTATGATGCCGGAATGGAATATTGACTACATCATAGTAAAACAAATACGCGCTTCCACGGAAAAAGCTGTAGGGGTCCTGCTTCATCTTGACGTATTTCGCCTTGCGACGGGTTTTACTCAGGTTCATCAGCCGGTCATCGAATTGCTCAAGAATGGTTGCGAGCGTCTGCTTACGCAGGTATCTTTTTGTCGTGTAAAAATCCAGTTCTTTATTTGGTTCCGCCAAAAAATCTCCCCCTTTTCATGAATTCCATTATTTTCTATCGTACCATGTTAAAGCGCACGTATCATCTTCCGTCTTTTCCCTCTTGTATCCTTTCCCTTTTTCGAAGCCTGATTGTTTTTATGCTACAATCACCTTGATCTACGCCACTAAACAATAAAGAAGGTCTTTGTATGTTTTCTAATTCTGCATATGTACAGCCGCCCTGGCTGCGCCTCTTTGTTACTGCGGCAGCTGCCTGCGCCGGCGGATTTTTCTTTTCCGTGCTGAACATTCCTGTGCCCTGGCTGCTCGGACCGATGGCTGTCGTACTCTTTCTTTCGAAGCTGCCCCGCGCGCAGATGTACTGGCCCCAGCCCCTTCGAAACACCGGATTAATACTTGTCGGCTATACGATCGGCCTGGCATTTACGATGGAGACCTTTTATCAGATCGGCTCCCAGCTGCCGATGATGATCGGGCTGACAATGCTGCTTCTTTTATTTTCAGGACTAATGGCCTTCGGATTTGCTTCTCTTTCCGGAGTGCCCCTGCCCACGGCTTTGACTGGAAGCATTCCGGGAGGCCTCTCCCAGATGGTGACTCTCGCAGAGGAAGAAAGCCAGATTGATATTACAGTTGTCACCTTCATGCAGGTGACCCGGATTATTTTAATTATGTTTTTTGTTCCCGTGCTTGCAGTGAGTCAGCTATTTACAGACGGAGAGGCAGCAGCCGGCGGAAGCTACGTCCGCACAGCGGCCTCCTGGGACAGCCTTTTTCCTTCAGCTCTACTGTTTTTGGGCCTCTGTCTCGCTGTGTCCTGGGCGGGCCAGAAGCTCCGGCTGCCCACCCCCTACATGCTTGCTCCTATGCTTATCATGATTGCTGTTACGCTTACCGGCCTCCAGGCGCCAGCACTGCCGGTTGTTATCACGAACGCAGCCCAGCTTTTGATCGGCACATATTTTGGTCTGCTCCTCAAGCCCGAACAGCTTCAGCATAAAGCAAGAATCGGAGTGCTGACTGTAATGGGCGGAGTCGTACTGATCGCCGGGGCGTTCAGCCTCAGCCTGATTTTAGAACACATGCACCATGTTTCTCCCGCTACTGCCTTATTAAGCCTCGCTCCCGGGGGCATGGACCAGATGGGCATTATCGGCCGGGAGGTAAACGCCGATATTTCCATTGTTATCTGCTATCAGCTGTTTCGCATTCTGTTCATCTTTATAGCCGTGCCGCCAATACTTCGGTGGCTGTTTAAATGGATCAGAGCACGTAAGTCATTGAAAAACTAAAAGTATTCCTCTCCCTTTTACCAGGGCGAAGGAATACTTTTTAGTGTTATTCATACTCGGAATAGATTTCAGCTACCTCCAGATCCTTTTTGAAAAAGCTCTCCGGCTTGTACCCGAGCTCCGTGAGCGCCAGCCGTTCTTTAAAATACTGCTCAAGTTCCTTATCCGTGCAGTAGATAAAGCATCCCTTCTGCCCTCTCGTCATTAACGTCCGGTAGGTGTTCCGGATAATTTCGTCGGCAATCCTTCCGGCTTTTTCCGGCTCCTCTTTCATCATTTTTTTGATCCCGCGCAGCGATTGATCGGTTTTGGCCCGTTTCGTATAATCGGTCTGTATCTCCCCGTCCCGGTACACGAGGTCATCCCCGATAATAACACCCACGTAATCGAATTCGAGTCCCTGGCACGTGTGAATACATCCCGCTTCTGTGACAGAGCCAGCATCAATAGCCCATGTATTAGAGGTATCGAGGTTCCAGCTAATGCCAAAGCTGTGCCCGGGAAGTGTAATGTCGTGTGCGTCCGAGTAAGCCCGCTCCTTTTTAGGCCATTCCCAGCAATATCCGGCGACAAGCCTTGCTTTGTTATTTTGCTCATTCAACGAAGCAATCGTTTCGTATAAGGCATTTGGATCACTGAATACCCGAAAATCGTAATCGCTTCCCATGAAATGTTCATTGGCTGTTTCCCGGACACCGAGCGTATCATCCACCCAGGCCAGGTACCCGTCGGAGCCATTGCAGCGGAACTGGGAGGCAAGCTTCATCCGGCGGAGGGCGCCTCCTGCCTGCTCAGTGAATGCTTCGATTTCCTTCGTCGTCCCCACGTCCTTTAAGGTGACCCGCTGGTGTTCATCCATGAAAAATACCGCCAGCTTCGATGTATTGATAATTTCTTTCATCTGGTTTTCTCCGAGATTTTGAAACAAACCGGACTTTTCATTTAAGCGGTGGGCTTCATCTACAACCAGCACATCTAGTTCATCCTTCGGCCGGTCCACATAGCTGCCTGACCCCTTAAATAAATTATCAATATGGGTTTTGCGGTAGTCCTGCTTTAGTTTATTGGCATACACGTTTCGCGGCGCTGAATTTTTCGTTACATACTGGACAGTTTGATTTCTGTTGGTCAGCTCCACCAGCAGGTTAACCGCAAGCACCGATTTCCCCGTCCCCGGGCCGCCTTCAACGACGAGCACCTGCTTGGTATTCGTGCGTTTTGCTTCTTCTGCGAGCTGCAGCGCTGTTTCGTATACAACCTTCTGGTCGTCAATCATCAGAAATTCATCGTTTCCCGCAAGCATGCTGTTGAGCGTATCCTGAAGCGATTTCGACGGGCGGATTTTCCCCTTTTCAATTTTGTAGATATTTTCCTTGTTATCCCCATGCGTCAGGTACTGTTTAATAAACGCGCGGAGCTTGCCGGCCCCTCCCTTTGCAAATACAGGAGCCTGGTCCACGTAATAGGTGTAGACATCATCGGTGAGCGGTTCATTTTCCGGCTGCAGCAGGTAGTTATGTAAATAAGCACACGGGTGCAGTTCAATACGTTCCTTTTGTACATTTTCGTTATAATCTTTAATCAGAGAGGCGTATGACCAGGCCTGATAGGAAGGATGAGTTGTTTCCACCAGTCCGCCTCCCATTGCCGTTTTAACGATTGCTTCTTTCCCCGTAATTTTCTCCGCCCTGCTCCACTGCTTCAGCTCGACAATAATGATAGTGGGATCATTATTATTTCTGCCTGATATTAAAAAATCCACCCGCTTTGACGTATAAGGAATTTTAAATTCAATCGCAACGCCGGCATTTTCCGGAATTTCGTCATCCATCAGCACCCGGTACATGTACTGCATCGAATTATCCCAGGACCTTACCTCTGCTTCGTTAATTTTACCGACCTTGGACGTATAATTGCTGCATATGTTGGTAACCAGTTCATCGTGGAAAATATCCTCAAGAAATTCTTGTTTATTTGCTTCGTAGACGATCAAGGCCAAAGCTCCTTTCAGCTAGTAAAATGATGTTGTTTTTTCTATCGTATCATGCAAAGAAAGCTTTTCCTTTTCCTTAAATATTTCTGCTAGACTATAGATATAATCTTTAGGAGGTGACTAAATTGAAACTACGCTTAAAGGTACGGCTTCTGGATACAAAACCTCCCGTATGGAGAAGATTTGAGCTTCCTTCTTCGTTTACATTTTTTGATCTGCATAACTTAATTCAGGCAGCCTTTTTATGGGAACAGAGCCACCTGCACAGCTTTCGTCTGCAGGAAAGCAGTGATATTAAGCATAAGGAATACAGGGACAAAATAAAACATTTTGAAAAAGAGGTTCTTGAACCAATGAAAAGTGCGCGCTCCATGAACCAGGAAGCATACCAGCAGATTAAGCAGCGAATGGCGCCGGACCGGCCTGCAGTATATGAAATTACGAGCATGGACTTTCCGGATATCGAAGAAAAGCCAGGCGTGTTCGATGAACGAAACGAATCGATTTTCGACTGGCTTTGGAAAGAAGGACAGAAGATTACCTATCTATATGACTTCGGTGAGGACCACGAGCACGAAGTCCTGCTCGAACAAATCGTAACTGGAGAATCTGCTGATCCTTCTCCTGTATGTTTAAACGTAACCAAGCCAAACCCCCGTGCAGAGGTTTCTGATGACACATGGCGGACGCCAAAGGGAAATTTCAGCGAAACGAGGTTCCGCCATTACTTAAACGACCTGCTTTACTTCGTTGAAAATTTCGGCACTTCAGATGAATCAGATTGGGAGAAGTTTGTTCCTCTTCCCGGCGTAAAGGAGAACGACCTTGCCACGTTAGGAGAATGGGCAGACCTGTTTGATGAAGCAAGGGAATTCTATTGGGACGCTCCGTGGAGGGATATTGCCTCTGCCGACCTATTCGGTTTCACGCTGCCGGAGACCGGGGAACGCTTTATTGCCAGTGTGCTCGGAGATGAACAGGAGGTCTACGGGTTGGCATTGTACACCGGAGATACAGAAGAACGGGCTTTATACAGACAGTTTTTCGATCCTTCGTTTACTGCCGATGATTTGGAAGCACTGTTTCTTTCATTTGACGATATAGAGGAATTGGAGCCGCCCGATCACCAGTTGATCATTCAGACCGGCTACGCCTTCCACGACCATGATCGTTGGCCGACATTCAGACAGCTGACGCCTGGAAAAAGTCCCCAGTTTTTACAAGCGCACGACCTTTTTGCCTTTTTGCATGTACTTCCACTCGTGCCGATGGTGCTCGACTATTTTGACTCCAATCCACGTGCCTTGAACGGAGCAGAAACGAATATAATTCCTGTTTTCGACGAGGGAGAACTCCGAAATTCCTACGAGAAAGTTCATAATGTGCGACTGGAGCCATTGTTTTCTGAGGAGACCGTCGGTCAAGGCCCGCCCGCTGCCGGAGATTTCGAGATTCCGGATAACTCTTCCTTAGAGAAGCTTCCTATGCGGAATACTCATTTATACGGGGGGATATTCAAGGTGGATTCCTTTACTTTCGGTAATTCTCCGGCCGGCACTCCAATTCATCCGTGGATCTGTATATTTGTCGATAAAAAATCAGAAATAGTGCTCTCGCACGACATTGCGACCAGCCAGGAAGAAGCTTCACAACAGTTTCTGCAAAAGTTTAATCAATTATGCATGAACACCTTCCAGGGAGTGCCTAAATCGGTCACCGTTACCGGTTCTAAAGCAGCTGCTTCATTAAAAGCAGCGATTTCACGTGTGCCGACTGTCATGCATACGAAAAAACGAATCGCGGTGCTGGAAAATCTCGTCAATGATTTAATCCGGCAGCTATCGCGCTATTAACATAGGCACAGGAACTTCAGGTTTCGGCTTCGGCTTTAAACACGATATCAGCCGGGTGGTTTCTAAGTATTAATAACAGCTGCTCAGCCATATAACCCGGCTGGTATTCAAATCCGCCGCGCACCCATTCAACAATCATCCCAAAAATAGCATGGGAGTGATAGCCGGCCTGCAGTCTTCGGTCAATGCCATCGTCTTCTGCCGCTTGAAAAAGATCCTCAACCATGAGGTCCCGGAGAAGCGAAGCTAATTTGTACTGAAAGCCGGTGAGGACATTTGAAGCGATAACAAGCGTATAAAAGCGCTTATGCTTCAATACATGCTCGAATATTTTCACCGAAGAGACCGTTAATTTTGGCAGCTCCAGCAGTGCTTTACTTTTATAGGGCTCCTGGAATGCTTCCTTTAATTCAGTGGTGACTTCATCCGTGATTTCTTCAAGGATCTGCTCCTTATAATCATAGTGTTTATAAAATGTTCCCCGGTTAACATTGGCCCGCTGGACAATGTTTGTGACCGTGATGGATGTAAAGTCTTTCTCCTCCATCCATTCAAGCAGTGATTGCTGCATGGCTTGTTTTGATTTCTTTACTCTCCGGTCTTTGGCTTCAGATTCAGAGGATGATTTCATAAACCTCCTCCTTTTTTCTATAATTTTAGAATTATAAACAAAAACGGCGATACTTGTTTACTAATCAACAATACCGGCTTGCTTTGATGATTGTAGTTAAAGACTTGTGTCTATTATACTACAATTAGAATTAATTATTGAACAAATGTTGAATAAATCAATTTGTAAGCGAATACATTAACCTGGAGGAGGAAGAAAAATGAAATTAGAGGCAAAAACGGCGGTAGTGACCGGTGCTGCATCGGGAATGGGGAAAGCAATCGCTGAACGCTTCGCTGCTGAAGGAGCAAAGGTAATTGTGGCCGACGTGAATAGGGAGGGGGCCGAAGAAGCGGCAGCATCGATTACGTCAAACGGCGGCACCGCACAGGCGGTGGAGGTGAATGTAACAAAAGCGGACGATATTAAAAAAATGATTGATACGGCAGTCGACGCTTACGGCACGCTCAATATTCTGGTTAACAATGCGGGCATTATGGATGGCATGGAAGCAGCCGGGGACATTAGCGATGAGAAATGGGATCTGCTTTTTGATATTAATACAAAAAGCGTCATGCGGGCCATTCGTTACGCGCTTCCGATTTTCCTGAAAAAAGAAAAGGGCGTTATTATTAATACCGCTTCGACCGGCGGCCTGAACGGTGCGCACGCCGGAGCAGCCTATACGGCTTCAAAGCATGCCGTTGTCGGGCTGACCAAAAACACAGGTTTTATGTACGCAGATAAAGGCATCCGCTGCAATGCTATTGCTCCGGGAGCAGTTCAAACCAACATTGGCTCTACAATGAAGGATATGAATGAATTCGGTTACTCCCGTACCCAGAAAACCCAGTCCCTGATCCCGCGCGTCGGACAGGCCGACGAAATTGCAAGCGCAGCACTGTTTTTAGCTTCCGACGATGCTGGATTTATCAACGGCACCGTGTTAACCGCCGACGGTGGCTGGACGGCTGGTTTTTAGAGGGACCGCTATCCAATACGCATCTCATAAAAAACGGTCCCGGACAACAACCGGAACCGTTTTTATTTATTTTACATTTAGGAATTATGAGCTGGACTTTTCACTTTGTGCAGTTTTTCGCTCTCTGCTTCTTCTGCCTGTACCATTCTTTCTTCGGTGAAAAATAACGTTTAACTCCGCACCAATCATAAGCACCAGGCCGGTCAGGAAAAACCAGAGCAGCAGAATAATAACACCACCGAGGCTTCCGTAGGTAGCCGAATAGTTTCCAAAGTTGCTGACATAAAAGGAAAAGCCAAGCGATACAATCTGCCATAAAAGTGCAGCCGTTAACGAGCCGACCAGTATTTCCTTCCACTTTAATGTTTTGTTCGGAGCGAACCGGTAGAGCAGAAGAAGCATCAACGTCATAACGATGACTGCAATCACCCACCGGAGCAATTGAAATAAAATCTCTGTCTGAGCCGGAAGGCCGAGAATGGAACTGATCATCGATATTATAACATTCCCAAATATCGGCAGTACCAGAGCCACTACAATGGTCAGAATCATACAGATTGTAAGTGCAATGGCGATCAGACGTACTTTAATAAACGAGCGTGATTCCTCGACATCATAAGCCTCATTAGATGATTTGATAAACGCATTTATCCCATTCGAGGCTGACCAGAGTGCACCGAGCAGACTGACTACAAATAAAATACCACGGGGTTCCTGCACTAACGTGGTAATATTTTCCTCAAACAAAGAGGCAGTATCCGACGGGGCAATTGTTCCTATAAAGCTGACGACAGAGTTGGGATTTAAATTTAATAATGGCAAAATCGTTAACGCAAAAATAAGCAGTGGAAAGATGGAAAGAATATAATAGTAAGCCTGGGCAGCTGCCAGCAAGGGTACATTATCCTCTTTAAATTCGGTCATCAAGTCCGAAATGTACGGCTTAATCTTTTTCACATGTATACGTCCCTTCTCTGCATAGGATATCTTTTATGACTTACGAAAGCCCATAAAACCAAACGATTTCTGAAACGAGTACCCTGTGGTTAAGTGCATTCTCCTTTCGTTTATTAATTGCTATCCAACAGACAGCCTCTGCATTTGAAGCCATAAAAATAAAAGAGCTTTCCCTGGCTTACAGAACAGCTGGAACTGTCTGCTGCTGCCCATATTATTTAGCTGTGACCTGTGGTTATTTTACCTTTAGTAAGAGCAATTGAAACCTATTTTTCTGCGCATCAATTAAGAAGCTGAGCTCTCTCATAAAAGACCCCGCAAATCGTTCTTTTTGACCTTTCTACAAATTAAAAACTCTTCCTGCCGGCGTAGGAAGAGCTTTCTCTACAGATAAAAGAAGGATACCTGGCGTGGTATCCTTCTTTTTATTTTCAATCTTCGGGTAGACGGTCCACCTGTTCAAGAACTTTATCGCTTTCGGAAATGCTTCCATTATCAAAATGAGTTGCACCAAACAACGGAGCCTCATCGTAATCATTAATGTACTCATCTAAATCATGATAAATACGGTGCGTCCAACGGGCAGCCTGCTGAACCTCTTCTGTTTCAGGCTTTGCTTCAATAACCTGCTGCCAGCGGACAGCATTATTGAAATCCTTCTGCAGCCTTGGATCATCAATCTTGTCTATTACTTCTTCAGTTGCTTCAATCCGGGCGCTGATGCTGCTAAAATCGTCAGCCGTCACCTTATCGATGGCTCCATAGCCGGTCTGCTTGTTCCAATACCTGTGAGCCTGCTGTATATGAGTACTCACTTCTGTATGTATACCGGAAACGTCTTCGGTTGCTTCCTTTGGTTCTTTTAATACAATACCGTCCTCTGTCGTATTCTTTCCAAGACTGAACGGAGTAAAGAAGTGCAGCAGTGCAAGCACTCCCGGTATAATTAAAAGACTAACCCCTGCGACTATGAGTACTGTTTTCAACGATAGTTTTATGATGAACTCCCCCAGCCGTTATGTCTTCAATAAGTGTACTTGCTGGACACATATACCTGCAAGCAATACTCCTCCCCAGAAACATGTTTTGATCTTTCCACTTCCGGTTATAACGATATTATGGTAAGATCTTAATTGGTTATTTCATTAAAGGTAAATAATTTCGGCAGGAATGCTTAGATATAAAGCTAAAGCATAAGCCACAAAAGAGGCTCTCCTCCTTTGTGGCTTTTTTATGAGACGGCCCTTTTTCCTGGAGTTCTGATTTGTATGGAAGCAGAACCTTTTTCTACTGCTGCCGGCTCCCGCCTTACTTTTCCTGCAGAAAAACCAAAAACAATATTAATTCATCAAATATTCGATAATGGCAGCAATGTTGGGATAATAAAGCCCTGTAACATAAGCCGGAAAAAGAGACTTTTCTTTTTCTGGCTTTTTTTATTTGCCAAAATTCGTTTTCGGAAAGGAAGAATGCTATGAGTCATTACAGCCGGATACTCGTTGGTCTGGATGTCCTGGAAACGCCTTCCTATGATGCTTTCGAAGAAGCATGCGCTATGGCTCTTGAGCACGGGGCGTCTTTAGTACTTGCCTTTGTTTTCGATGAATACCGGTATGCAAACCTTCAGCGGATTGATCCTAAAGGCGTTCGTTATTTAAAAGAAAAGGCCGCTTATCATCTTCAGGCTTACAAAGAGGAGGCAAGGCGTAAAGGTGTCAGGGAGGTGGAAGCAGTGGTCGATACTGGTATTCCGGAAAAGCGATTGGCCCGCCATCTCTGTTTTGCGTACAATACCGACTTGATTCTCATCGGAGAAACCGGCGGCCCCGCCTTCGAACGTTTTCTGCGCGGCAGACGTTCCCGTATTGTGGCTGGCAAATCACCATGTGAAGTGCGGGTGGTCCGAAACAGCCGGCTGGCTGCATTAGATGCCTACTCCTGAACAGAATAACCTAATAATTTGTTTTTATCACGCCCATAACGAAAGGAGGAAAGTATGCGCCATTTAATGCCTAAATTTATTAAGAAAGTACAAAGCATGTCCAAAAACCAGCGCTGGTATGAACTACGCTCAAGCTTATGGCCGCTCCCTATGATCTACGCCCTGCTTGCAGTGGTCGCAGCCTTTGCCGCCTATGGTATTGAATTCGGCCTTCAGCCGGCGCTGCCTCTGGGCTCTTTTTTCACCGCTGATTACGCATTAACAGAAATGATATACAGCACACTTGCTTACGGTATATTAATGATTCATGCGTTTACGTTCAATATGATTTTAATTGTTTTAACCAGCTTTTCCGGCCAGTTTACCCCCCGTGTTCTTTTCAGCTTTATTGCAGACCGTAGAACCCTGCATGCCATTGGTGTTTTTAATTTATCATACTTTTACATTCTGATTGGCTTTTTTATGCTGAATGCATCCATCAGCGAATACGTTATTTTCCCGTTTCTCGGGGTTGCGGCCGCTTGTGTATCTGCAATCAATTTTATTTTGTTTATTAATCATGCTGCCAAATGGATGCAGGTGGCAAACCTAACCAACAACCTGAACGAACGCTCGCAGAAAACCATTGCTGCTACGAATGAACAGGATTTACAAGAGCACCGACCGTATCCACAAAAGGAATACCCTCTCCCTCAGGATTCGCCGGTTTATTCCATTGCCAGTTCCTCCGGAGGCTTTCTGCAGCTTGTGGATTTTAAACGTCTGATCAACCAGGCAGAAAAGGATGAGCTCGTCGTGTATCTTGAACGAAGAGTCGGCGATTATCTGTTCGAGGGCGATACCCTGTTTTTCTATCAGCGATATGGCGAAAAGCCAAACACTCCTGTAAATGAACAGATGTACCTGCAGTTTTTGTTTATCGGTAACAAAAAAACAGAGATGCAGGACATGAACTTCAGCGTACGGAAATTAACAGAGATTTCCTTAAAAGCTATCGGAAATAATGAGCCGTCTACTGCGGAAGAGGCGATCTACCAGCTCGCCGATTTAATCAGCTCCATTTCCGGCACTGCCTCCCACAGACCGCACCTGGTCGATGCAAAGGACGAAGTGCGGGTCGTAATGAAGGAAAGTACTTTCGCCTATTATGTGTACGCCACTTTCTCTCCCATTGCAGAAGCTGCTAAAAATGATATTAAAATCACCAACCGCGTGCTGGAGGCTCTTCATTTGCTCGCTGATTCCCTTGAAGGAGAAGCAGCAGGCATGTGCTGGCATTACGCCGAAAGCATCGCCTGGAACTTTGAAGGCAAAATGCTGTTTGATCACGACCGGAGACAATGCTTCAGCTACCTACGCGCTATCTCCACAGCCGCCGGGCAGCACGAATCCTTCAACAGCCTGATGGAAAAGCTCGAAAAAAACGAGTACCCAGAGAAAGAGCCCGCTACGGCTTCACCGGTTTTATACAAGCATGAACAGAAACGGGAAAAAGCTTTCAGCGACGCTTAAAGGTGTTTGTTTGAACAATTCCAGATATAAAAATAAAAGGTTTTCTTATTTATCGCTGCGGTGTGAGGCTGTTGATTATTTATGGCTGCACCTCTATCAACGCCTGTATGCTGTAAAAGCGTCAGGCGCTGCCAGGCCGCAGCCGTACTTAATCAACTGCATTAATTTAGTCCATTCAACACAATGAATAAGAGGTGAAAACATGGCTGAACATTCTGCGCCTGAACAAATAGAAGAATATCAGAAACAAATTGGAAGCTACCTCGGCAGAGTGCTTCGCGATCATTTCGGCAAAGGACCCGAATCCGTCTACGTGAGCGTCGATCCCTGCTGTATTGTCATGCATATACGTAAGTTCTTATCCCCGATTGAAAAAGTCATGCTCGATCAGAGAGACAAGAGCGCCGTCGAGGAATTAAGAGAAATCATGATGGCAAAAATGCTTCCTGAAATCGAGCATTATATTTCCTCTCTCCTGGATATCGAAGGCTGGGAATTCTATTTTGACTGGAATATTGAAAACAAATCGGGAGTTATCACCGCCTTTCACCCTGATAAACTGAAGGAAAAGCAGGAGAGGAACCGCACACCACGCCAGGAGGATATTAAGCAGGCGGTCCAGCGTGTCAGTGAAGAAGTAGGGAAAAAGCCTGACGACGTAACCGTCCACCCTGTAAATGAACGAACGATGCTCGCCGTACGCACGGGCGGCCTGATTTTAATTGAAAAAGAATTAATCCGAACGGGTCATTTGGAAATTTTGAAATCAACGAAGCGTCTTCTTGAAAAAGAGGAACTCTATAAAGAACAATTTGATTCTATATTCGGCACCACAGTCCGTGATATCTTCGTTGACTGGGATTTTGCCCGTGACCGAAGTCTCGTCGTTTTCATTACAGATCCTGCAGAAAAAACATAAAACCGCTCAGCTTTGCTTTAAGTCGTTTCTAAAGAGCTTTTCTTTAGGGATGGCTTTTTTATTTTAAATCTCTGCACCCTTCGAAAGCTCATGATTTTTTCAGCAAAAATTCGCTGTTCAGTGGTATTGTCTGCCAACCAGCGAAAATACTATAAATAACTATTCATCCAGGGTAAGCTTTAGCAGACGGTCATCATTTTCTGCCGGTTCCCCTCTTCCATCTGTATTATTTGTTAGCAGGTAAACGTCTCCATCTTCAACTTTGACATCCCGGAGCCTGCCTTCTTCTCCAAATACAGCAGTCATTTCTTCTGCTTCTTCATCAAAGGCATAAAGACTCTCCCCGCGAAGTCCGGCTACCAGAAGAGTATCTTCGAAAAAAGCTGTGCCGGAAGGCGCCCAGGTAGTATTTTCGGATTGAATCGCCGGCGCTTCCAGTCCTTCTGCTGGTTCACTGCCGGTAATTTCCGGCCAGCCGTAGTTAGTTCCAGGCTCAATTACATTGATTTCATCCTGGGCGTTCGGCCCGTGCTCTGAGCTGTACAGCTGGCCATCATTGTTCCAGGCGAGTCCCTGCGGATTCCGGTGGCCGTAGCTGTACACATAAGAATCTTCAAACGGGTTATCCTCAGGCACCTCTCCATTGACCGTCATTCGCAATATACTCCCTGCAAGGCTGTCTTCATCCTGCGCAAGTGAAGGCACGTCTGAATCTCCGGCGGTAGCATATAAATAACCATCGGGCCCGATTTCCAGCCGGCCACCATTATGAATCCGACTCCCCGGAATGTCATCAAGCAGCACCTCCGTTTCATTCCATTGGCTGTCACCCCGCTCCACAGCAACCACTCTGTTCACGAGCGCTCCATCATTTTTACGGTACGTGTAATACGCATAGCCTTCCGAAGAGTCAGCAAAATCCTCAGCCAGCACAAAGCCAAGCAGGCCGCCCTCCCCTTCATTTGCCACAGCATCACTCGTATTTAGCGAAAGGCCTTCTGTTTCTCCGCCGCTCACCTCGATTACCCCTCCCCCGCGGTTGGTCATATAATACGTGTCCTCCTGAATGTTTAACGACCACGGGACATCGAGATTTTTCGCCACCACTTCTACGCTCCAATCCTCTGTTTCTGCTTCAGAAACTGAATCCACAGCCTCCGTAGTCTCTCCGGCATTTTCTTCCGGGCCTTCATCGTTCTCCTCCGCACTGCATCCGGCAAGAACCACTGCTCCGAAGACCAAGAGGTTGATTGTATTTTTTCTGATGGGATCGATTATCATTTCAGCTCTCCTTTCATGAAAACAGCATAAGCCTTTGGATAACCACTTACTTTTATCATAATACTACCATAAAAAAACGCCCTGGCTGCCTTGTGCAGTCAGGGCGGGTAATCTACGATTACCGGGCCAAAGCGCTTACGCTTCGACCGCGTTCTTCAGTTCTTCCACGTACTGCTGCGCCGTCTGCGCCGCGAGCGACCCGTCGCCGGTCGCCGTCACGATCTGGCGCAGGAATTTGTCCCGGATGTCGCCGGCGGCGAACACGCCCGGAATCTTTGTTTCCATTTCCTCGTTCGTTTCAATGTAGCCCTCATCGTTCGTGATGCCCAGGTCCAGAAACGCCCCGTTCAGCGGCAGCAGCCCGATGTAGATGAACGCGCCGCTGGTCGCAAAGTCGTAGTCCTCGCCGGTCTTCAGGTCCGTCAGCGTGACGCTTCCGACCTTGCCGCCGTCGCCGTTGATCGTTTTGACCACCGTGCTCCATTTAAAGTCGATCTTGTCGTTCACAAATGCGCGCTGCTGCAGGATTTTCTGCGCCCGCAGCTCGTCGCGGCGGTGAATGACCGTCACCTTATCGGCAAACCGGGTCAGATACACCGCCTCCTCGACGGCGGAATCCCCGCCGCCGACGACCACGATCTCCTTGTTGCGGAAAAAGGCGCCGTCACAGACCGCACAGTAGGATACGCCGCGGCCGCCGAGCTCTTTTTCGCCCTCGACGCCGAGCTGCTTGTACTCGGCACCGGTCGCGATGATGAGCGCGCGCGTTTTGTACATCTTGTTTCCGGCGTAGACGGTTTTGTACTCCTTGCCGTCCTCGACACGGGAGATGTCGCCGTAGGCGTACGCCGCCCCGAACTTCTGGGCGTGCTGGAACATTTTCGTCGACAGGTCGGGCCCGAGAATATGGTCAAAGCCCGGGTAGTTTTCCACGTCCTCGGTGTTGGCCATCTGGCCGCCGGGCACGCCGCGCTCGAGCATGAGCGTGTCCATTTCTGCCCGGGAGGCGTACACCGCCGCGGTCATGCCGGCCGGTCCGGCGCCCGCGATAATCACATCATAAATCCGTTCTTCCGTCATAAAATGACTCCTTTCCTTCTTCAGCAAAACTCTGAATACGGCTTTTAATTTCATCACGTACACGCTGAAAAACCATCCAGCGTTCGTCCTCTGTGCCCTCTGCTTTTGCCGGGTCGTCAAAGCCCCAGTGCTCCCGCGTTACATACGGCGGGGTCATTGGACACTTATCGTTGGCATCGCCGCAAAGCGTGACCACCATGTCTGCATTGTTTAAATACTCTGAATCGATCATGCTCGACTTCTGTGTGGATATATCGATGCCGACTTCGTTCATGGCTTCGACCGCCTTTGGATTCAGGCCGTGGGCTTCGATACCGGCACTCCGGACCTCCCAGTCATTTCCCAGGAAATAATGCCCAAACCCTTCTGCCATCTGGCTGCGGCAGGAATTGCCCGTACATAAAAAATACAATTTCTTTTTGCTCATGGCTGCATCCTCATTTCACAAAATATTAATCCCAGTGGTGATGGGCCTCAGTCGCAATTAATGCGCAGACCATCCCGTTCCAGCTGCTGCAGCTTTTCATTCTGATCCGGCACATGCCGGAGTATATCTTCCACCATTTCTGCCGAAGGATGCTGCCGGTTAAACGAATAAAAAATCCAGTGGCCCTTCCGCTGTTCTTTGACCAGGCCGGCGTCCCGGAGCTTTCTGAGATGCTGGCTCACCGATGACTGCGACATCTGCAAAAGCTCAACGAATTCACACACGCAGCACTCATGGTTCTGTACAAGGCCGACAATGGAAAGACGGGTATTATCGCCCAAAAGCTTCAGTACAGAAGCAGTGTCTTTAATTTCCGGTTTGATCTTTTCCATACGTTCACCTACCATCGTTTTATTATATAAGCATATGCTAATATATAATTCGCCAAACGTCAATAAATAACGCTTAGCAAAGACCTTTTAATAATATTCTTTTACCAGTTCCTCCATTGCCTGATTAGTACGGAGCGCCGTGTTGCCGGTGCTTGGACAGGCTCCTTTTCCAAGCAGTTCATCGACAATAGATTGAATATGGTAATACTGAATATGCTTCGGATGCTCAATATAAAAAGACTCTTCACCGGCTTCCTTCAGAAGGATAATCGGCTTGTCGTCAAATGTCGAGAATTTTATTTCTCCTTTTGTGCCAACAATACGGTTATCGTCTTCTTTATTATAGGAAGAAAAATTCCATACACCTATTCCGACAGCCCCGCTTTCAAATTTCCATGTGCCGCTTACCGTGTCTTCAGCCGGATAGGAATCAGCCAGGTTTACCGCAGAACCCTTCACCTCGCTTAAAGGGCCGAGCAGGTAATCAAAAAGATCCAGCGTATGAGAGCCTATATCATAGAATAGCCCTGCTCCGCCCTTTTCAGGGTTTACCCTCCAAGGCCATTCGCCGTTTTCATCTTTTGGAACAATAGGCTGGGTCTGCTGAATAGAAGCAAACCGCACCTCTCCGATGCTTCCGGCATCCAACAGCTCTTTCACCCTTCGAAAACGAGGGAGGGATCTTCTATAGTAGGCAACAAACAAAGGTACATCGTTATTTTCGCAGGCTTTTATCATTTCTGCGCATTCATCCGTGCTGCCTGCCATCGGTTTTTCTACATATACCGGCTTCCCTGCGTCGGCGGCCATGATCGTATACTCCCTGTGCGAGGAAGGCGGCGTCGCAATATAAACGGCATCCACTTCGTTGTCGTGGATAAGATCCTCCGCTTTATCGTACCAGCTGGGAACCCCGTGACGTTGTGCATAGTCCTGCGCTTTTTCTCCATTTCTTCTCATCACCGCCTGCAGGGAGCTGTTTTCAGCCAGCTGAAAGGCGGGACCGCTTTTCACTTCTGTCACGTTACCGCACCCTATAATGCCCCATCGTATGTTTTTCATAGCGTTTCCTCCCAAATGAAATTCATTTGTCTATTCAACATTCTTTTATACCTTTTAATGTAAAAGCCATTGCCTATGGATAAAGGGAGCAGCTTTTGCTGTTCCCTTAAAATTAATATGTCTATTACAAACCAACCTGGCCGGCAGCATAGGTGGCATGCTCTGTGCTGAACCCTTCAAAGGTCAGTTGATCAATCAGGCCCTGTCTTGAAAAAGAGCTGTATTCCAGATAATCCTCGGCCTGAAGCACCGCCTGTTCCTCCCAGTCCACCGAGACATTTGCCACACCATGAGCCGCTTCCGATGAACTGAAACCGTCGTATTCTAGTTGCTCAATCAATCCTGATTCAGAGAATGCGGTGTACTCCAGATAATCCTCGGCCTGGCTGACCGCCTGCTCCTCCCAGTCCACTGTGACGTTTTCCACAGCATATGTTGCATCTTCTGTGCTGAAGCCCTCATATTCCAATTGCTCGATCAAGCCTGATTTAGAAAAGGACGTATAGTCCAGGTAGCTCTGAGCCTGACTCAGTGCCTGCTCCTGAGAAACAGATCCGCTGGATTCTTCAGCCTGACGTTCCTCTTCTTCCTCTGCTTCCCGCTCAGCCTCTTCTTCAGCCTCGCGCTCTTCCTCTTCTCTCGCTTCCTGTTCAGCTTCTTCTTCAGCCTGACGTTCTTCTTCCTTCGCTTCCCGCTCGGCTTCTTCAGCCTCACGTTCTTCTTCCTTCGCTTCCTGCTCGGCTTCCTCTTCAGCCGCGCGCTCCTCCTCTTCTTTTGCTTCCTGTTTTTCTTTCTCTTCATTGTTTTTTTGCTTATTCGTAGCTACCGTGGCATCTTCTGCTTCTAATTCTGTCACATCTTCCGCGGTATTTTCACCGGCTATTTCTGTGGAAGAATCGGTTGGAGATAGTATAACAAATAAAATTAAAGCGTAAATAACAGAAGCTGTAATCATCTTCCACTTTGCCCCGGAACGATACCCCGGAATCCGCTGATACCATTTTTTCTTTTCTTTATACCTCATTAAAATCCCTCCTTTTACATATAATGGTTACATTTTATCATGGTAAAGTAAAGCTGGCAATACACTGCGGTAGAGCCTTTATATGATTTTGGCCGCATCGAATAGAGGGTCTGAAAAGATTCTTGGAAACTTTACGATTAACGGATTCCTTGAGTGTCCAGTTTGCTTTATTAGTGGTTAGATTGATTGCCTAACAGGTAATCGTCTTAGCGTTCGCATGAACAAAAAACATAAAAAAGCTTCCCACAAGTTCAATGAACTCATGAGAAGCTTAAAATAAATCCTATTCAAATGTTAGCAAAATGTTAGCATTCTGCTCATTTTAACCTTCCCTATCGAGAAGCACCCTTACTACATAAGGGCTGGGCGAGCGACATTACATCATGCCGCCCATTCCGCCCATGCCACCCATGTCTGGCATGCCGCCGCCGGCACCGCCGCCATTTTCTTCTGGGATATCGGCGATAACTGCTTCGGTGGTCAGGAACATGGAGGATACGGACGATGCGTTTTGCAGCGCGGAGCGGGTAACTTTTGTAGGATCGACAATGCCTGCGTCAATCATGTTCACCCATTCGCCGGTCGCTGCGTTGTAGCCGTGTCCAACTGCTTCTGTTTTCAGGCGCTCAACGATAACGGAGCCTTCAAGGCCTGCGTTATGAGCAATCTGACGGAGTGGTTCTTCGAGGGCACGGAGAACGATTTTCACGCCGGTTGCTTCGTCGCCTGTTGTGTTGTTCATTTCTTCTTCTACTTTTTTGTAGACGTTCATCAGCGCGGTACCGCCGCCGGAGACAATGCCTTCTTCTACTGCTGCGCGTGTAGAGCTGAGGGCGTCTTCGATGCGGAGCTTGCGCTCTTTCATTTCCGTTTCAGAAGCTGCGCCGACTTTAACAACGGCTACGCCGCCGGCAAGCTTCGCGAGGCGTTCCTGAAGTTTTTCACGATCGAATTCGGAAGTCGTTTCTTCCATCTGCGTACGGAGCTGCGTTACACGGGCACCGATGGTCTGTGGATCGCCGCTTCCTTCTACGATCGTAGTGTTGTCTTTATCGATGGTGATTTTGTTAGCGTGACCAAGCTGATCGATCGTTGCCGTTTTCAGGTCAAGACCTACATCTTCAGTAATGACCGTACCACCGGTAAGTGTAGCGATGTCTTCAAGCATTGCTTTACGACGGTCGCCAAAGCCTGGTGCTTTCACTGCTACTGCGTTGAATGTGCCGCGCAGCTTGTTAACTACGAGCGTTGCAAGCGCTTCGCCTTCCACATCTTCTGCGATGATGAGGATTGGACGGTTCTGCTGTACAACCTGCTCAAGCAGCGGAAGTACTTCCTGGATGTTTGTGAGCTTTTTGTCCGTAATCAAGATGTACGGATTGTCGAGCTCTGCCGTCATGGATTCGTTGTCGGAAACCATGTACGGAGACGCATAGCCGCGGTCAAACTGCATACCTTCCACAACTTCAAGCTCTGTTTCAAGGCCGCGGGATTCTTCGACAGTGATAACGCCGTCGTTTCCTACGCGCTCCATGGCTTCTGCAATGATCTGGCCGATTTCTTCAGAGCCTGCGGAAATCGCACCGACCTGTGTGATGGATTCCTTGCCTTCAATTGGCTTGCTTACGTTGCGGAGTTCCTCGACCGCTACTTTGGTCGCGTTTTCCATGCCGCGGCGGATACCCATTGGGTTCGCACCGGAGGTAACGTTTTTCAGGCCTTCCTGAATCATCGCCTGGGCAAGAACGGTTGCTGTTGTCGTACCGTCACCGGCAATGTCGTTTGTTTTGCTGGCGACTTCGGATACGAGCTGAGCGCCCATGTTTTCGAAATTGTCTTCGAGTTCGATTTCTTTGGCGATGGTTACACCGTCATTGGTGATAAGCGGGGAACCGAACTTTTTCTCCAAAACAACGTTGCGGCCTTTCGGTCCAAGCGTTACTTTTACAGCATTTGCGAGTTCGTCCACACCGCGAAGCATCGCGCGGCGGCCGTTTTCACTAAACTTAATATCTTTAGCCATGATGAAATCCTCCTAATGTGATAATGACTTCGAAAGAAAGCTGATTACTGGACTACAGCGAGGATGTCGCTTTCGCGAACGATCAAATATTCTCTGCCGTCGTATTTTACTTCTGTGCCTGCAAACTTCGAATAAACGACGATATCGCCTTCACTTACTTCCGGCGCTACGCGTTCACCGTTGTCTTTTACAGCTCCAGCGCCAACAGCCACCACGCGTCCTTCCTGTGGCTTCTCCTGCGCGGAGTCCGGCAGCACAATACCGCCAGCGGTTTTTTCTTCTGATTCTACCTGTTCGAGTACGAGTCGATCACCTAAAGGCTTTAACAAGGAAAACAACCTCCTTAGAATATTTTCATCGTCCGTTATATGTAACGGGAACGACTGTAACAACATTGTTGTTAGCACTCTTTAACCCCGAGTGCTAAACCCAATTATTATATTAATCAACCTGGGCTTTGTTTGCAAGAGGGAAGCGAAAATTTTTTCTTTCTTTTCCCTTCCCGGCGCTTGATGGCACCTGCATTCACATTCCCTGCTAATCGTTTTATTAACCTTCTATTTCAAAATTGTCATAAATTCGCAAGCGCTCTCTTTATTCTTCCTGTCGGCACCTGTGATACAATTAGAGCGTTCGAAACTGGATTTAACCGAGAGAGATTAGGAGTGATCCCCTTCCATGGCCGCACGTTACTGGAGCATTGTTATTATTTACGTACTTATGCAGCTGTCGGGCATCGTTGCCGTCCCGGCCCTTGTGGCTGTAGGCAGCTTTGATTCCGCTCAGCAGGCTTCGTACTTCTGGATTTTTGCGAGCTTTATTGTTGCTTTGATTGTTATTTTGATTCTGCTGATTCCTGAACGGGGCCAGCGGTTGGCATTTAACAAACCAAAAATGCCATGGCCCAATTCCATTGCCTGGGTTTTTATCGGCTTCGCTCTCGCCTACGCCGGCCAGATTGTTGCCGGCTTGATCGAACAGAACCTGCTTGGTATTGAAACGGCTTCTGAAAATACGGCGCAGATCATCGAGCTCGTCAACAGCATGCCGGCCTTTGTCATTATTGTAGCTGTGATCGGCCCAATTCTCGAAGAACTCGTGTTCCGTAAAGCTATATTCGGCTCGCTGTACAAACGAACAAACTTTTTTATTGCCGCCATTATCAGCTCCCTGATATTTGCTGCTGTGCATTTGGACTTCACCCACCTGCTCGTCTACACTATGATCGGCTTTGTATTCGCTTATTTGTATGTCAAAACCGGCCGGATCATCGTGCCGATAATCGTCCACTCCATCATGAACGCCTTTGTGGTCGGTATTCAGGTATTGTTCCAGGATGAAATTGAGCGCATTATGCGTGAAGCCGAGAGTGCACTTATTCTGCTTGTTCAGGGGTTGATGTAATATGAAAGCTTCCACCGCTGCCCTTTTTTACTTTGTGCTGGGCGGAGTCCTGCTGATGTTTACGTACTTTTCTGTCAGCGAGTCCTCCTGGTCGTTCTGGAGCATTCTGCTCGCTGCCTTTGCCGCGTATGACCTCGTGATGGGCTTTAACTACCTGCGCCTCATGTCGGAGCAGAAAAAGAAGAAATAGCAAAAGGGACCGGCCAATATTCAGGCGGTCCCTTTTTAATGGATCAATATACATTTTCCACTGTCGGCCTATTCGCTCTCCAGCGGGTAGTTTTTCAGAAAATACACGAGTGTCTGCAGCTCGATGGCAAGATCAATATGATGCACGCGCACAGTTGCAGGAACCGACAGGCGGGCCGGGGTAAAGTTTAAAATGCCGCTAATGCCTGCCTCCACCAGTTTTTCTCCGGTCGCCTGGGCCGCTGCGGACGGCACCGTGAGCATTGCTACGGAAACGTTATGCTCTTCAAGCTTTTCCGCCAGGTCATCGGTGTGATACACCGGCACGTTGCCAATCTGCTCTCCGACCATGTCTTTATTGATATCAAACGCAGCCACAATCCGGGTGTTTTCATTTTTGGAGAAATTGTAACGAAGCAGCGCCCTTCCCAGGTTCCCGACACCAAGAAGCACTACGTCGGTGGCCTCATCCTGGTCCAGGGTGGTCCGGAAAAACGACAGCAGGTACTGTACATTGTAGCCGTACCCTTTCTTGCCGAGCGCTCCGAAATACGAAAAATCCCGGCGGATCGTTGCCGAGTCCACCTTGACCGCCTCACTCAATTCGGTTGAGGAAACGCGGGTTTTCCCTGTTGCATACAGGCTTTCCAGAAATCGATAATATAGGGGCAGCCGCTTTGCGGTTGCCTGCGGAATTTTTTGCTGGTCTGTATTCATAATTATTTCCACCTAAATGTATTGTCATCGTCTGTAGACAGTATAGCATGTGTCCACACGAAAACGTACCGAAACGCTTACCATGCGCGAGACTTATCCTGTTTCGCGTTTCACGGAAAAGTACGATACACTGATAATATCAGAGATGTTATTAAAGGAGCTATATAAATATGATTTTACTTCAATGTTCGGCTGTCACCAAGTCTTTTGGGGCAGAAACCGTACTTGATCAAATAAAACTAGAAGTAAAGGAAGGCGAGCGGGTAGCCCTGGTCGGCAAAAACGGGGCCGGCAAATCCACCCTCCTGAAAATTCTGGCCGGGGAGTCCTCGTATGATTCGGGCTCCATCACGATGCCAAAGGGCACGACGTTCGGATATCTCGAGCAGCATACCGGTTTGAACAGTGATAAAACGATGTGGGATGAAATGCTTGATGTCTTTACCCACCTTCAAAAAGCTGAAGCTGAGCTGCGTCGTATGGAGGCGAAGATGTCCGAGCCCGATATTATTGACGACGCCAGGGCCTATGAAAAGCTGATGGCAGACTACGACCAGCGCCAGCAGGAATTCGAAGCACGCGGCGGCTACCGCTACGAGTCCGACATCCGCACGGTGCTGGCGGGGCTTGGCTTTGGCAGCTTCTCCCTCGACACGCCGGTGCAGTCGCTGAGTGGCGGCCAGAAGACCCGTCTTGCTCTCGGCAAGCTGCTCCTGGCCAAGCCGGAGCTCTTAATTCTTGACGAGCCGACCAACCATCTGGATATGGATACCCTGCGCTGGCTCGAGCAGTATTTAAGCAGCTATCCGGGTGCTGTCCTGATCGTTTCCCACGACCGGTATTTTCTGGACCAGATCGTGACGAAGGTATACGAAATCATTCATAAAAAAGCCCGTCTGTTCTACGGCAACTACAGTGCGTTTCAGGAAAAACGGGCCGAGCTGTTTGAACAGGAAATGCAGGCCTATGAAAAGCAGCAGAAGGAAATTGCCGAGCTTGAGGAATTCGTGCAGAAAAACATTGTGCGCGCGTCTACGACAAAACGGGCCAAGAGCCGGAGAAAAAAGCTCGAGAAAATGGACAAGCTCGACAAGCCGCAGCGGGACGGCAAATCCGCCTCCCTGCGCTTTGATATTGACCGCCAGAGCGGCAATGATGTACTAAAGGCAGAAGACCTTACCTTCCGCTTTGATGACAAGGCTCCTGTATTTGAGCATTTAAATGTACGCGCCCAGCGCGGCGAGAGCATTGCGCTGATCGGACCGAACGGGACGGGCAAAAGTACCTTTTTAAAAACGATCAAGGGAGACCTTGAGCCGGATGAGGGGCAAATTCAGCTTGGAAGTAAAGTGGATCTCGGCTATTACGACCAGCAGCAGGCTGAACTGAATTCGGGCAAGACTGTCCTGCAGGAGCTGTGGGATGAATATCCGCTCGAAAACGAAAAGGATATTCGTACCGTGCTCGGCCAGTTTTTATTTACCGGTGAAGACGTGCTGAAGCAAGTGTCCGACTTAAGCGGCGGCGAAAAAGCGCGCCTATCGCTCGCTAAAATGATGATTCAGAAGTCGAATTTTCTGCTGCTCGACGAGCCGACCAACCATCTCGATCTCGACAGCAAGGAAGTGCTTGAGGATGCTCTGATTGATTATCCGGGAACAATTTTGTTTGTTTCCCACGACCGGTATTTCCTGAACCGGATTGCGACACGCATTCTCGAGATGGGGAACGGCGATGTCCGCAACTACATCGGGGACTATGATTACTATTTGTTCAAGAAAGAAGAAGAACGGGAAAAAGCGGCGCTCCAGGCTGAGCGTGAAGGACCGAAGCCTGAAGATGCCGGTGCAGCTAAATCATCATTTGCAGACGATAAAGCAGCCAAGCGCGAGGCCCGCAAAAGGCAGCGCCGCATCGAGCAGATTGAACAGGATATTGAAGCCAAGGAACAGCTCGTCGAGGAGCAGGAAGCAGCTCTTTTCGAGCCCGACGTATACGAAGACCATGAAAAGGCCGCCGGCTATCAGTCATCGATCAATGAACTGAGAGGCGAATTGGAACAGCTGATGGAGGAATGGGAAGAGCTGCAGCTCGAAGAATCCAGCTCCTAGTTACAGCAAAACCCGTGTTCTCTGCAAAAGAGAGCACGGGTTTTTTGTTACGTATGAAGCGGCAGGCCGGGCGCCCCGTTTAAATCCATGCCTGAAAATTTTCCCTTTTTCCAGTTGATATAGGCGGCAGCTCCGATCATGGCTGCATTGTCGGTACATAAATGAAGCGGCGGGATCTGCAGCTTTACGCCGCTGTCTCTGAATTTTTCTTCCATCGCAGCCCGCAGGCCGCTGTTGGCTGCCACGCCTCCGACTACCATTACCTGTTTTGCTCCGCAGGCAACTGCTGCCCGGGCTGTTTTTTCCGTCAGCACGGTAATGACGCTCTGCTGAAAGCTTGCCGCAACGTCTTCCGGAGCCAGCTCTTCCCCACGCTGGCGGGCATTATGGAGTGTATTCATGACGGCTGATTTCAATCCGCTGAAGCTGAAATCATACGAACCGTCCTCGAGCCACGCAACGGGAAGCGGCACGGTCGGCGCTCCGGTTTCAGCCAGCTTATCGAGCTCCGGGCCGCCGGGATATGGCAGGCCGAGAGTGCGCGCAACTTTGTCATATGCCTCTCCCACGGCGTCATCTCTTGTCTGGCCGAGCAGCTCATACTCCCCTTCCTCTTTGATCAGGACGAGCTCTGTATGGCCGCCCGACACGACGAGCGCAAGAGCGGGATACTCCCACTCCGACTCGAGCCGGGTCGCCTGGATATGGCCCGCAATATGGTGGACGCCGATCAACGGCAGCCCCTTCGCGTACGCTGTCGCCTTCGCAGCATTTACGCCGACAAGAAGCGCCCCGACAAGCCCCGGGCCCTCCGTTACCGCCACGGCGGACAGCTCAGAAAATGTGCTTCCTGCTTCCTCGAGCGCCTGCTCCATTACCTGGGTGATGGATTCCGCATGATGTCTCGAAGCGACCTCGGGGACGACGCCGCCAAAGCGTTTATGACTTTTCATCTGGGACAGGACGACGTTGGACCGGATTTCGGTGCCGTTTCTGATAACTGCCGCAGCTGTTTCGTCACAGCTCGTTTCTACAGCCAGGATATCTATTGGTTCATGCTCGTTCATTCATATTCACCCACATTACTATCGCATTTTCATTATTATCCATGTAATAATTTTTTCGGACACCGCCGGGAACGAATCCGAATTTATCGTACAGGTTCCGGGCCGTTTCATTGGTTTCACGCACTTCGAGCGTCATAATCCGGGCCCCGTATGTGTAGGCAAGCTCCATTAAATTGGCCAGCAGCTCCTGGCCAATTTTCCGGCCGCGGTAGCGTGAATGCACCGCAATGTTGGTTACATGCGCCTCGTCAATGACGATCCACACCCCGCAGTAGCCGACAATTCTGCCTCCGACTTCCGCCACCAGGTAATGGGCAAACTGGTTGTTGTACATTTCATTTTCAAACGCACGCCGGCTCCACGGCATCGAGAAGGCGTTGTGTTCTACCTCCATCACGTTGTCGATATCGTCGGCACTCATCATACGGATCAGTATTTCTGCTTTCATTCGGATTTCCCGCTTTGGGCTTTCTGCCAATTTTTTTCTGCTTCGGCAAGCTGGGCATATTCTGGCACCACCGCGTGCGCATCCATTGCTTTGCCGGTAGTCCGGGCGATCCGAATAATTTCCGCCGGACGGATCGTCTGGCCCGTCCAGTCCGCAAATACCGCCCGGCTGTCGAGTCGTTCCCGGATCAGCTCCTGCCTGCTTCCCGTGTCTTCCCCAACAAATAGAATTTGCTCCTGCGTTTGTCCCAGTATCTCGAGCCATTCCGGGAGCAGAATGATTTGGTCTTTCATTTGACGTACCACTGCGTTTTCTCCCGTGCCTCCGGAAAAAGCCGCCGTGTAGACCTGATTTCGTCGCGCATCAATCAGTGGAGAAACGAGACCTGGAAACCCGAGCCCGTTTTGGGCAAATACCTGAAGCGTTGATACAGGATAAAGCGGGATATTTAAAGCCCAGGCCATCGATTTAGCTGTCGTTACTCCAATGCGCACGCCGGTGTAGGAGCCTGGCCCGCTCGTTACTGCTACCGCGTCCAAGTCGTCCGGGACGACCCCGCTTTCTTTCATCAGTGATTCCACCGCCGGCATCAGACGCACAGAATGATTTTTTTTAATATTGGTCGTGTATTCTCCGAGGATTTTCTGTTCATCTGCAAGGGCAACACCCAGTACGTGCGTAGACGTGTCAATTGCGAGCATTTTCATCGTTCTGCAGCTCCTTCATCTTTGCCTTCCACCGCTCGCCAACGGCTGTCAAAGTCAATTGCCTGCTCGTTTCCCCGGTGTATTGAATATCTATTTCCAGACGATCCTCCGGCCATCCTTCCAGACGACCCGGCCATTCCAAAAGCGATACCCCGCCTGCCTCAAAGTATTCTTCAATGCCGATTTCCTCCGCTTCCTCCTCCGACAGCCGGTAAAGGTCAATATGAAACAAAGGCAGCCGTCCTTCATATTCTTTAACGATCGTAAAGCTCGGGCTGTTCACCATTGTGGTAACTTCCAGGCCTCTGGCAAAGCCTTTGGCAAAATGTGTTTTCCCTGCTCCGAGACTGCCGACGAGCAATATTTTTTCATCTGCCTCCGCGCTTCGGCCCAAAAGCTCTCCCCACGCCGCCGTTTCCTCCGGAGACGAAGTGTCGATGACCCACTCTGTCATAGCGCTTCTTCCTTTCTACTGCTTATGATGAACGAAAATGATTATAGCCTGATTTTTCCAGCTTTGTACGGGAGCCGTTCTCCTGAAGGAAAACTTCGCCATTTCCTTCTGAAACCTTTCCAATCGCATACAGCGCAAGTCCGGCCTGCCCGAACCTCCTGCTGAGCTCTTCCCAATCGGAAGAAGCAGCCGTTCCGACCAGTTCGAAATCCTCTCCCCCGTAAAACATATGCTTTTTCATTGTTTGCATCTCCAGCTGCTCCATAGCTTCGTGGACGGGAAGCCCGGAAAAGTCCAGTTCTATCGAAACACCGCTCGCTTCCGCAATCTCACAGCATTCGCTTGCCAGCCCGTCACTTATATCATTTAAGGCAATACGGCCGCCGTATTCCACCAGCAGACGTCCCGCCTCCACCTGGGGCACCGGACGCTGGTGATAGGCAATCAATGCTTTTTCCCGCTCAGAGTATGCCCCGTCCCTTGTCCGCTCAAGCAGAAGCTCGAGTCCGGCCGCCGACATACCGACCGGGCCGGTTAAAAACACAATATCCCCTGCTTTTGCAGAGCTTCGCAGCAGCTGATGTTTTTCTTCCACCGCCCCGATCACCGTAATACTCACCATTAAGTCGCGACGGGAGGATACCGTGTCCCCGCCAATCATATCCATCTGATAGCGTGCACCCAGTTCATTCATTCCCCGGTACAATTCGTTTAATTCCTCTTCGGACCAGCCAGGCGTTATCGCAATCGATACCACGTAAAAATGCGGCACGCCTCCCATGGCGGCGACGTCGCTAATATTTGCAGCCAGCGCTTTAAAACCGATATCAAATGGTTTCATCGTGTCTTTCCGAAAATGCACGTCTTCAATCATCGTATCCACGCAGACAATTTCATTCATCTGCGCAAGCGGCCGGTACACTGCCGCATCATCACCTATTCCTACCTCCAGCCGCTGCTGAAAGGTCTGCGTTGGTCTGCGTTCGTTAATCCAGTCAAATTCATCGTTTGGCATAAACTGCTCCTCAATGATCTCTCATAATAGTCTCCTGCTAGTTTATCGTATTCTTGCAATCGCGTACAGTAAACGAAAAAAGCACCTCTTCGCTTTTATCCAAAAACTACCCTCTGTGCGTGCTGCACAAAGGGTAGTTCGGTTTCCGACTTCATTTATTGCTATTTATTTCATAAAAAAAAGCCTTTAAGGCTTTAATGGATTAGTATAATTGGTTGCGGGAGGAGGATTTGAACCTCCGACCTCCGGGTTATGAGCCCGACGAGCTACCAGACTGCTCTATCCCGCGATTTGGTATAGCGCGGCGACGATCTACTTTCACGTGGGGAGAACCCCCGGCTATCATCAACGCTGAAGAGCTTAACTTCCGTGTTCGGCATGGGAACGGGTGGATCCTCTTCGCTGTTGTCACCGCACTATGCATGGTGTCTCTCAACAAGACAATTATAATCTTACCACGCAGGATAAATGAGCACAAGGGGTTTTTAAATATTTTATCGCCATTTTTTATTATTCACAGCAAAGTACACGTCTTCGAGCGAACGATGCATCTGCCTGAAAGCAATTCGCGCTTCCTCAAGCGTCACCTGTTCAAACACCACAGAAGCATTTGGCTGCAGTTGGGCAGCTTTCGACAAATCGGCACTGATGACATTTAACACACGGGCATACCCTCCCGTCGTCTGCCGGTCAGCCATTAGAATCATCGGCTGGCCGTCTGAAGCCAGCTGAATAGTTCCAAACGCCACCCCGTCCGATATAATATCCCCAGTACGGTGCAAGGACACTTCCGGACCCTGGAGCCGGATACCCATTCGGTCAGCTTCCTGAGTCACCACGTAAGCTTCGCGGAGCAGTCTCTTTCCAGCTTCCGCTGTTAATTTATCAAATTCCGGACCAGCCACTACCCGGAGCATCTGTTGTTTTTCATAGACTGGAATACTCGCCGGGGGAAGCCTGCGTTCAAAGGGCCTTGGAGCAGTACTTACGGTGCCGCGATACAATGTATCGCCGCTTTCAAGCTCCCGGCCCTCCATTCCCCCTATGCCAGCTTTTGTGTACGTTGAGCGGCTTCCTAAAACGATTGGCACCTCCAGACCTCCGGCAATACAAAAGTAGGCACGTGCTCCGTGTACCGGTCCGTTAAAGGCCAGTTCGTCTCCTGGGTAAACTTTTCTCGTCGCCCACATTGGAATGGGTTCTTTATTTACTTCCGGCTGCAGGTTTCCACCTGTAACCGCAATAACCGTTTCTTCATGAAACGTAAGGGTCGGCCCCATTAAGGTCAGCTCCAGCCCGGCTGCGGACAGATGGTTGCCGCAGAGAATGTTTCCCATCTGGAGCGCATACATATCCATCGCTCCGGAGGCCGGTACACCGAGGTGCTGATATCCGGTCCGGCCTGTATCCTGGATAGTCGTAAAGAGTCCTGCTTTTTGTACGGTGCAGACAGGCGTTTTGTTCATATAAATTCCCCCGCTGCCTGCACCGAAGCTCCGTGATGCTCAAGCTGGTTCCTTAAATGTTGAATAAACAGAACCGCCTGTTCATTGTCCCCATGTACACATACAGTATCTGCTTCCATTGGTACAGCGGTACCGTCCACTGCTTTAACTGTTCCCTCCTGAAGGACATCAAGCACCTGGGCGGCAGCTTCTTCAGGTTTATCGAGAAAGGCGTTTTGCTCTGTTCTTGGAGTCAACGTCCCGTCAGCAGTATACGTGCGGTCTGCAAACATTTCCTTTGCTACCCTCAAGCCGTATCTTTCCCCTGCTGCCTGCAGCTCTGTATGGACAGGGGCAAATAAAAGAAGGTTATCATTAAAATCTTTCACTGCCCGCGCCACTCCTCTGGCAGCCGCGGGATCGCGAAGAGCAGCGTTGTATAAGGCCCCGTGCGGTTTTACATGCTGCATCTGCACATCCTCTGCACAGCAGAAGGCATGGAGAGCACCTATTTGGTAGAGACAAAGCTGATAAATTTCCTCTTCATCCATCGCTATGTATCTGCGGCCAAACCCTTCTTTATCCAAAAAGCCAGGATGGGCACCGATGGCCGTACCGTACTGTTTGGCAAGAGCAACCGTACGCGCCATCACTGCCGAATCGCCCGCATGTCCCCCACAGGCAACGTTTGCCGATGATACTAAAGGAAGCACCTTCTGATCCATGCCCAGGGTATAAATACCGTAGCTTTCCCCCAGGTCACAATTTAAATCAATGGTCATTCCTCTCCCCCCTCTTCTACCCGGATGCTGTATCCTCCGCGGCCGATAGATTTTTCAATTTCAGCGTATTCCTTGTATGCAACAGGCTCAAATCGAAGCAGATGGCCCGGGCTTAGAAGCGCAGGTTTATCGTGCGCTGCATTGAACAAAGGCACTGGAGTTTTACCAATAATATTCCACCCTCCCGGACTGTCAATCGAATACACTCCCGTCTGAGCGTCGGCTATGCCAACAGATCCGGCTTCCACTTTTCCTCTTGGTGTTTCAAGGCGGGGAGTATGTAGTCGCTCATCAAGCCCGCCGAGATAAGGAAATCCCGGAGTAAAGCCTAGCATATAAATAAAATAGGACGAACTGCTGTGCAGGTTCACTACTTCGTCTACAGATAGCTCGTTCTCTGCTGCCAGACGTTCGATATCCTGTCCAAACGAGATGTCATAACAAACCGGCAGATAGTACGTTTTCATTGAACCTTTTGATGCTTTATCCATATGCTCAAACACGTCATAAATGAGTTCGTAAAGACGTTCATACTGTATTTGCAGGGGATCATAATAGACAGTCAATGCGCGGTAGCCTGGGACACACTCACTCATCCCCTCTGGCTGCTCTTTGGTTAAAGCTTCATACAGCCGGTGTACCTTCCGGTTCACGGAGGGAGAAATCACATTTTCAAATTGCACACTTAAGGCATGATCCCCGATAGGCACAATATCCATATAACTTTTCTCCCTCCTAATGATTAGTATGTTTATTGTAGCATAAAGAAAAAGGAAAAAAATACAAAAAAACCGTTCCCCCGAAAAGGGAAACGGTTGAACTCGCCCGGCAGCGATCTACTTTCACGGGGGGAGAACCCCCGGCTATCATCAACGCTGAAGAGCTTAACTTCCGTGTTCG